>CAMXUZ010000266.1 GCA_947251855.1 uncultured Ruaniaceae bacterium | reverse complement strand
CAATGCGGTCCCCGCCCGGGGCGTCGTCTCCGGAACGCTGCGATGCCTCGACGCGTATGCGTGGGATGAGGCCGGGCGCCTCGTGGGCGAAATCATCGACCACGTCGCCGCTCCCACCGGGGTGAAGGCCGAGTGGACGATCACCCGGGGCGTGCCGCCGGTGGTCAACACCGAGCACGAAACGACGCGGATCAGCGCGGCTGCACGCGACGCGAACGGTTCCAGGGCCGTGATCCTGAGCGAACAGTCCCTCGGCGGCGAGGACTTCGGTTGGTATCTGATGGAGCGGGCGGGATCAATGATCCGGTTGGGCACCCGCACCGTGGGTGGCCGCAGTTATGACCTGCACCAAGGCGACATCGTGTTCGATGAGGACGCGATCGTCGTCGGCGTGCGCACGTTGGTGACGGTCGCAGCGATGTCCCTGAAAGAAGACGAATCATAACGAAGAGATATCGGCGGTGCGATTGCCGTCCCATTACCTCTCCGGAGGGGTTACTCTCATTTCCCCGGGTCTTTTCCGCGAGCATGCGACTGCGGCTGGCCCGATCAAGCATCACTGCCAGGAATTGGCACCCACGACAACGGGAGAAAGCACGTGAAGAAGTCGATTTATGCGGTAGCGACGGGGGCGATCTTCGCCCTCGGTCTCGCGGCCTGTGGCGCCCCACCCGAGGGTGGCGACGATCCTGCGCCGGAAGACACCCAGGAAACGGATGACGGCGGCGAAGGTGATAGCCCAGAGGCAGAAGGGGTCGACTTCACCGCCTGCATGGTTTCTGACGAGGGCGGATTCGACGATGCCTCCTTCAACGAATCCGGATTCAACGGCCTGAAGAAGGCCGAGGACGAACTCGGGGTCGAGATCCACTCGGCGGAGTCGAACGACCCGAGTGACTACGACTCCAACGTCGATTCCCAGGTCCAAGCAGGATGTGACCTCATCATCGGGGTCGGCTTCGCGCTCAAGGACACGATCGCCGCGTCCGCCGAGGCCAACCCGGAGGTCTACTACGCGCTGGTGGACGAGCAGTTCGACGACCCGATCGACAACGCCCGCCCGCTCGTGTTCAACACCCAGGAAGCGAGCTTCCTCGCCGGCTACCTCGCCGCGGGCATGAGCGAGACCGGCACCGTGGCCACCTACGGCGGACAACTGTTCCCCTCGGTGACGATCTTCATGGACGGGTTCGTTGACGGCGTGGACCACTACAACGAGACCAACGACGCGGATGTCACGGCGCTCGGGTGGGACAAAGAGAAGCAGGACGGTTCCGCAACCGGCGACTTCTCCAACGTGGAGAACGGTTACAACACCACCCAGCAGTTCATCTCCCAGGGCGCCGACATCATCCTGCCCGTTGCCGGACCCGTTGGATCCGGTTCGCTGAAGGCCGCTTCGGAAGAAGACGGTGTTTCCGTGATCTGGGTGGACTCCGACGGTTACGAGCAGGACGCGAACGCGGACCACAAGGACCTCATCCTCACCTCCGTGGTGAAGGAGATCGCCCAGTCGGTCTTCGACACGATCGAGGCGGCCGTGAACGACCAGTTCAGCGCCGACCCCTACGTGGGCACGCTCGAGAACGAGGGCGTGAGCCTCGCGCCGTTCCACGACTTCGAAGATGAAGTGCCCGACGAGCTCCGGTCCGAGATCGAGGACCTTCAGCAGCAGATCGTCTCCGGCGAACTGGAAGTCACCTCGCCGAGCCAGAACTAGCGGCTAGCGCTATGGCCTGGGCAGGTGCGCTGCCCAGGCCATAGTCGTCTGAGTTCGCTATGTTTTACTCAACGGCGCATGAGCGCCGGGCATCAATCGGACAATCGATCAGTTCGGGAAAGGTCTTCTGATTTCGTGAAACTCGAGCTGCGAGGCCTGACGAAGCGGTTTGGTTCCTTCGTGGCGAATGATCACATCGACGTGACGTTCACCCCGGGCACCATCCACGCGCTGTTGGGCGAGAACGGTGCAGGCAAAAGCACCCTGATGAACTGTATCTACGGGCTCTATCAACCCGACGACGGCGAGATCCTCATCGACGACGAGGTCGTGAGTTTCTCCGGGCCGGGGGCGGCGATGGCCGCCGGGATCGGTATGGTGCACCAGCACTTCATGCTCGTGCCCGTCTTCACGGTGGCGGAAAACGTCGTCCTCGGGCACGAGCCGACCGGGTTCGGCGGGGTCATCTCCCTCGCGGAGGCCCGCAGACTCGTCCGGGACATCTCAGCGCGGTTCGGGTTCGAGGTCGATCCCGACGCGTACATCGAAGACCTCCCCGTCGGGGTGCAGCAGCGGGTGGAGATCATCAAGGCGCTCTCCCGGGACGCCCAGGTCCTCATTCTGGACGAACCCACCGCCGTGCTCACCCCGCAAGAAACCGATGAACTCATCGAGACGATGCGGCAACTGCGGGACGCGGGCACCTCGATCGCGTTCATCACTCACAAACTTCGCGAGGTCCGCGCCGTCGCCGATGAAATCACCGTGATCCGGCGCGGGCGGGTCGTGGGCGCGGCCGAACCCACGGCAACGGAGACCGAACTTGCTTCCCTCATGGTGGGCCGCGCCGTCAACCTGGGAGTGGAGAAATCCGAGCCGGAGCCGAACGACCAGCAGATCCGCGTGCGCGGGCTCTCGGTGCTCGATTCGGCGGAGAACACCGTCGTCGACGACGTCTCGTTCCACGTCAACGGAGGTGAGATCCTCGCGGTCGCCGGCGTGCAGGGAAACGGCCAGACGGAACTGGTGGAGACGATCCTGGGGCTGCGCACCGCCGCATCGGGAAGCGTCCGCCTGGACGGCACGGAACTGCTCGGCAAGACGGTGAAGGACGTGCTCAACTCGGGGGTCGGCTTCGTCCCGGAGGACCGCTCCACCGACGGGCTGATCGCGAGTTTCACGGTCGCGGAGAACATGGTGCTCGATCAGCACGACCAGCCGCCCTTCGCCCGCGGGCTCGCGCTCAACCTGCCGAAGATCCATGAGCATTCGGAGCAGAACCGCAAAGAGTTCGACGTGCGGACCCAATCGATCCATCAACCGATCAGCTCCCTGTCTGGCGGGAACCAGCAGAAGGTCGTGCTCGCCCGGGAGATGTCCCGGCCACTGAAACTCCTCATCGCCTCCCAACCCACCCGCGGGTTGGACGTCGGCTCAATCGAGTTCGTGCACAAGCGGATCGTTTCCGAACGCGATTCCGGCACCCCGGTGATCATCGTCTCCACCGAGCTGGACGAGGTCTCCGCGCTCGCGGACCGGATCGCGGTGATGTACCGCGGCGAAATCGTCGGCATCGTTCCCGGCGCCACCGACCGCGACGTCCTCGGGTTGATGATGGCGGGGGTCCCGCTCGACGAGGCGCAGAGCCAGGCCGAGGAGAATCCGACCATCATGCACGAGGCGGAGGCTGACGAGTGAGCGAGAAAGATCCCAACGTGAGTGAAACCCCCGCGCCGGAAGAGGACGGCAACCGCGTCCAGGAAGCGGCGCACCCGAACCTGCTGCAGCAGATGCTGCGCTCGAGCTGGCTCGTCACCCTCCTCGCCATCGTCGGCGCGCTGCTCATCTCCGGAATCCTCATCATTGCCGCCGACGAGAAGACCCGAGCGGCCTCGTCGTACTTCTTCGCCCGCCCCTACGACATGCTCTGGTACGCCGCGGACGCGATCAAGCGCTCCTACGTGGCGCTGTTCCAAGGCGCGGTGTTCAATTACGAGGCGAAGTCGTTCACGAACATGATCCGCCCGCTCACCGAGACGATGGTGTGGGCGACCCCGCTGCTGTTCGCCGGGCTGGGGCTGGGGATCGGCTTCCGCGCCGGCATGTTCAACATCGGCGCCCAGGGGCAGGTGCTCATGGGCGCCGGCGTCGCGGCGATCATCGGTTTCAAAGCGACCCTGCCCGGTGCGCTCCTCCTCATCGCCGCCCTCGCCGGCTCGATCCTCATCGGGGGGATCTGGGCGGGCATCGCGGGTTATCTCAAGGCGAAGACCGGCGCGAACGAGGTGATCGTGACGATCATGCTCAATTGGATCGCCACGTGGCTCGCCGCCTACCTGCTCACGACCCAGTTCATGCGCGAGGGGGCCGCGCAGCCGATCACGCCGCCCGTGGCGGACAACGCGATGCTGCCCCGGCTGCTCCCCGAACCGTTCCGGCTCCACCTCGGCTTCGTGCTCGCGCTGCTCGCGGCCCTGGGCGTGTGGTGGCTGATGGAACGCTCCACCCTCGGGTTCAAGTTCCGGGCCGTGGGGGCGAACCCGGACGCCGCCCGGACCGCGGGGATCAACGTGAACATGGTGTACGTGTGGGTCCTGGGCGTCGCGGGAATCCTCGCCGGGCTCGGCGGGGCCTCGGTGGTGCTCGGAACGAACCGCACTTTCGTCGAGTCCTCCGCCGGGTCCATCGGGTTCGACGCGATCACCGTGGCGCTGCTCGGAAAATCCCGGCCGTTGGGAACGGTGTGGGCGGCGTTGCTGTTCGGAGCGCTCCGCGCGGGGGCGCCGTTCATGCAGACCATGGCGAAGACCCCGATCGACATCGTGCTCGTCATCCAAGCCGTGATCGTGCTGTTCATCGCCGCACCGGGATTGGTCCGGACAATATTCGTTCTACCGAAGACGGGGTACACGCCCGTGAAGGAGGTGGTGGCATGAGCGCGCCCGCCCTCGACGTGGATGAAGAAGTGGAATCCACCAAGACGAAGCTCGCCATCCGAACCCCGATCATCCTGGCGACGATCGCCGTCGTCGGGCTCATCCTGTTCATCCTGTTCGGCCCCGGCGGAGAATCGACCTTCGTCCTCTCCGACACGCGCCGAGACACGTTCCAACTGCCCAACCTCACCGTGCCGAGCAAGGGCGCGGCCCTGCTGCTCATGGCGGTCGCCCTGCTGCTCGCGCTCGCCGCGTTCTGGATCGCCCTCAACCGGCGCAAACTGCCCAAGTGGGTCGTCATCGGTTACGGCCTCGCGGTGGTGCTCGCGATGCTCGTGTGGGTGATCGCCGGCAACGACTACGGCCTCGCCGTCCCGTTCCTCCTCGCGACCACCGTGACCGCCTCGCTCCCGCTGTGCTTCGGCGCGCTCGCCGGGGTGCTGTGCGAACGCTCGGGAACGATCAACATCGCCATCGAGGGTCAACTGCTCGCGGGCGCATTCATGACGGCGATCATCGGCGCGGCCACGGGCAATTTCTATATCGGCCTCATCGCCGCGCCCATCGCGGGTGCGCTCGTGAGCGTGCTCCTCGCGGTGTTCACGATCAAATATCGGGTCGACCAGATCATCGTCGGGGTCGTGCTCAACGTGCTCGTGCTCGGGCTCACCAACTACCTGTTCTCCACGGTGCTCACCCAGAACCAGTCCCTGCGCACTCCGCCCCCGGTGGGCGCGTGGCGGATCCCGCTGCTCGCGGACATTCCCGTCATCGGCCAGGCCCTGTTCAACCAGAACGTCATCGTGTACACGATGATCGTGGGGGTATTCGCGCTGCAGTTCATGATCTTCCGCTCCCGCTGGGGCCTGCGGATGCGCTCGGTCGGGGAGCACCCCAAGGCGGCCGACACGGTCGGGATCAAGGTCAACCGCACCCGCTACCGGAACATCCTGTTCGGCGGGGCGGTGGCCGGCTTCGGCGGCGCGGCGATCGTCTCCGCGGGGCTCGCGTTCACGAAGGAAGCTACCCAGGGGCGCGGCTATATCGCCCTCGCCGCGATGATCCTCGGCCGGTGGAACCCCACGGGCGCGCTCGCCGCGGCGGTGCTGTTCGGTTTCTTCGACTCCCTCCGGCGGGTCCTGGGGAATATCGGCTCGGTCGTGCCCTCGGAGCTCCTTGCGATGCTGCCCTACCTCGCGACGATCTTCGCCGTCGCCGGCGTGGTCGGAAGATTCCGGCCCCCCGCGGCCGAGGGCAAGCCCTACCCACCGGACTAACTTCAGGAGGTTCCATGGCCACGATCGATTGGGACGCGCTTCGACGCGCCGCCCGCGACGTCGTCCAGAACGCCTACGTGCCCTACTCCAACTATCCGGTCGGGGCGGCGGCGCTCACCGACTCCGGTGAGATCATCGTGGGCTGCAACATCGAGAACGCCGCCTACGGCGTCACCCTGTGCGCGGAGTGCTCGCTCGTCTCCGCCCTCATCACCGGCGGCGGTGGGCGGCTCGTCGCGTTCACCTGCTGCAACGCCAACGGCAAGGTGATCATGCCCTGCGGCCGGTGCCGGCAGTTGTTATGGGAACATGGTGGGCCCGACCTGTTGGTGGAGACCGTCTCCGGAATCAAACCGATGACCCAGGTCCTGCCCGATGCGTTCGGACCCGAGGACCTCGCAACGGTGCAACCGTAGAGCAAGGAGAAGTACATGGTGGAAGCATTCGACGCCGTAGAGATCATCGCCGCGAAGCGGGACTCGCGCGAGCTCAGCGACGCGCAGATCGATTGGGTCATCGACGCCTACACCCGCGAGGTGGTCGCGGAGGAGCAGATGTCCGCGCTCGCGATGGCGATCCTCCTCAACGGCATGAACCGCCGCGAGATCTCCCGCTGGACCACCGCGATGATCGACTCCGGTGAACGGATGAGCTTCGGCGCCCTCGATGCGCCGACCGCAGATAAGCACTCCACCGGCGGGGTCGGGGATAAGATCACCCTTCCCCTCGCCCCGCTCGTCGCCGCGCACGGGGTGGCCGTGCCCCAACTCTCCGGGCGGGGCCTGGGCCACACCGGGGGGACCCTGGACAAGATGGAAGCGATCCCCGGGTGGCGGGCGGCGCTGAGCAACGAGGAGATGATGACCCAACTCGCCGGCGTCGGGGCCGTCATCTGCCAGGCCGGTTCCGGCCTCGCGCCAGCGGACCGGAAACTGTACGCCCTGCGCGACGTCACCGGCACCGTCGAAGCCATCCCGCTCATCGCCTCCTCGATCATGTCCAAGAAGATCGCCGAGGGCACCGGTGCACTCGTACTCGACGTCAAGGTCGGCTCCGGCGCGTTCATGAAGCACCTCGAGGACGCCCGCGAACTCGCCCGCACGATGGTCGATCTCGGCACCGACGCCGGCGTGACCACCAGCGCGCTCATCACGAACATGCACACCCCGCTCGGGCGGACGGTGGGCAACGGCCTCGAAGTGCGCGAATCGGTCGAGGTGCTCGCCGGGGGAGGGCCCGGCGACGTCGTGGAACTCACGGTGGAACTCGCGCGCCACATGCTTGCCGCGGCCGGCAAGGGCGACGTCGACCCCGCCGAAGCGCTGCGCGACGGACGAGCGATGGACGTGTGGCGCAGAATGGTCGCCGCGCAGGACGGAGACCCGGATGCGCCATTGCCGACGGCGAAGCACACCGAAACCATTGACGCCCCCGCTTCCGGGGTGCTCACCACCCTGGACGCCTACGCCGTGGGGGTGGCCGCGTGGCGACTGGGAGCAGGCCGCGCCGCGCGCAACGAACCGGTGCAGGCCGCCGCGGGGATCGAGCTGCACGCCAAGCCCGGGGAGCGGGTGCAGGCAGGTGAGCCGCTGCTCACCCTGCACACCGACACACCCGAACGGATCGCCCGGGCGACCGATGCGCTGGACGGGGCCTACGCCGTCGCCGATTCTGCTGGACCGGGGGCGGCCTCGATCGTGCTGGAAACCGTGCAGCCCTGAGGTTTGCTCGGTCTTAAGATTTACTCGGCGTCACGAGCGCAACGGAAACCCAGGTGGCTCGTTGCGGAATCCTCGGTCTGCGGGCTGCGCGCCGCGGGCCGGTACCGCCGGCAATACTCCGGCGCGCACAGGTGCGAGCCGCCCTTGGTAACGTGCGAGACCTCCGGGTCGGGGCGCATGCTCTCGGGGCTGCACCCGCAGGTCGGGGCCTGCGCGGCTGGGTTCGGTCGGGCCGCGTGGCTGGGAGAGTAGAGGGTGGAGGTCCACTCCCAGACGTTGCCGATCATGTCGAACAGGTCGAAGTCGTTCGCGGGGAAACTTCCGACGGGTGAGGTGCCCCGCCAGCCGTTCGCCCCGGTGTTGAGGTAGGGGAATTTCCCCTGCCACGTGTTCGCCATGAGCCCGCTGGTGGGGAAGAGTTCGCTGCCCCACGCGAATTCCTCCCCCTCGTTGCCGGCCCAGGCGGCGCGTTCCCACTCCGCCTCCGTCGGCAGGCGTTTGCCCGCCCACTTCGCGTATGCGGCGGCGTCGACGTAGCTCACGTGCACGACCGGGTGGTCCTCACTCCCGGTGATCGTGGATTGTGGCCCCTGCGGGTGCCGCCAATTCGCGCCGGTCTGCCAGCGCCACCACAGCCGCCAATTGCGCAAGTCCACCGGCCCGGGCGTGGGCGTGAAACACAGGCTTCCCGGCTGGCGCTGTTCGGGCGGAACGGCGGCGAACTCCGGCCCCTCGAGCGGTTGCTCGGCCGTCGTGAGGTAACCGGTATCGCGGACGAACTCCGCGAACTGGGCGTTCGTCACCGGATGGCGATCGAGGTGGAATGGTTCGATCTCAACCGGGTGCTGCGGTCGTTCTTCGGGATAGTGCGCATTCGAACCCATCGAGAATGTGCCGCCCGGGATGAGAACCATCGTCATGGCTCCAGTGTAGATCGATCGCGCGGAGCGGCCGGGCCGGGCGTATACCCTCGTAGTTGGGGGTATCGCAGCCCCGCGTACCGCAGACGTGAAAGGAATGACGGAAGACCTTGACTGCCAAGTCCCAGCGCCCTCGGAACATGTTGGTCATCATGACCGATCAGCACCGGGTCGGCACCATCGGTGCACTCATCAAGGGAGAGGCCACGGGGGTGCATACGCCGAACATCGATCGCCTCGCCGCCGAAGGGTTCGCGTTCACCGAGGCGGTCACGCCCACCCCGATCTGCACGCCTGCCCGCGCGAGCCTGCTCACCGGCAGCGCCCCCTTCCGGCACAAAGTGCTCGCGAACCACGAATGGAACATCGGCTACTCCACCGAGCTCTCGCCGGGAGCCTGGACCTACACCCAAGAGCTTCGGGACGCCGGATACAACGTCGGCCTCGTAGGAAAATTCCACGTGGGGGAGGAGAACGGCCCCGAGGCGTTCGGGATCGACGACGATTCGTTCGTCGGGGCGATCAACCCCGTCAGCGACCCGCGGTACGTCGCGTGGCTGGAGGAGAACGGCTACCCGCCGGTGCGGGTGACCGATCCGGTGCAAGGGGAGCTCCCCGGCGGGCGCCCGGGCCACGTGCTCGCTGCCCGCTTACAGCAGCCCGTGGAAGCGACCTTCGAACGGTTCCTCACCGAACTCAGCCTGAGACGGTTGCGTTCCTACGCTGAGGATTGGCGAGCCGAGGAGAAACCGTTCTGCCTGCACGTGCACTACTTCGGGCCGCACCTGCCCTACTTCCTGCCCGATGAGTTCTTCGACCTCATCGACCCCAGCGACGTCGAGCTCCCCGGTTCCTTCGCGGAAACCTTCGCGAACAAACCGCAGGTGCAGAAGAATTACTCCACCTACTGGTCCGCGGACTCGTTCGAAGCGGAGCAGTGGCGGAAAATCATCGCGATCTACCGCGGGTACGTGGCGATGATCGACCACGAGGTCGGGCTGCTGCTCGAGGAACTGGACCGGCAGGGGCTTCGGGAGGAGACGAGCATCTTCTTCACTGCCGACCACGGGGAGTTCACCGGCGCGCACCGGCTCAACGACAAGGGACCGGCCGCCTACGACGACATCCTCAACATCCCCCTGCTCGTTCACGTCCCCGCGGTGTCCCACAGCGGGCAGTCCGATGCGTTCGTCTCCCTCATCGACATTCCGGCGACGATCCTCGACCTCGCGGGCCTGGATAGCGCCAAGGTCGTTGACGGTCGCTCGTTGCTGGATCTGGAGTGGGGCGCCAACACCGAGGCGTGGCGGGAGGACATCATCTGTGAGTTCCACGGCCACCATTTCCCACTGCAACAACGCACGCTCATCACCCGCGGATACAAACTCGTCGTAAGCCCGGAATCGATCAGCGAGCTCTACGACCGGGGCAACGACCCCGACGAGCTCGTCAACCTCTACGACCATCCCGGATACGAGCACATCCGCAAGGAGTTGGCGACCCGCCTCTACCACTTGTTGCATGAGCGCGGCGACAAGGCCTTCGCCCGGTGGATGCTCGCGGTGACGGATTTCGACGTCCCGATGACCGGCATCTCCCAATCGGATTACGACGCCGTGGCGGGCGTGTAGCGCACCGGCCGGTTCGTTCGGGCGGGTGAAGCGCGGCATAATAGAACGAGAAATGACTACTAAAGACGAAGACCTCTCACGAGCAGACGGGCGCCGCCCCGCCTCGGTGTACTCGGTGGGATCGGATCCCGACGCGCGGTTCTCGTTAGCGAACGAACGCACGGCGCTCGCGTGGCTGCGCACGGCGCTCGCGTTGGTCGCCGGGGGAGTAGCCCTGACGACGCTCGCGAGTTTCACCCACGGCGACCGCATCCTCGAAGTGCTCGCCGCCCTCGCCTGCGTTGCGGGCGGTATCCTCGCGATCAGCGCGATCTTCCAATGGCGGCGCTCGGAGCGGGCGCTCCGGCTCGGCAAGCCGCTCCCGCCCCCGCAGCTCCTGCCCATCCTCGCGACGAGCATTGCCCTCATCGCCGTGCTGCTCGCGGGCTACGCCGTGATCCAGTTCGTGATCTCATGAGCCGCCGGCGCCTCGTCTCGCTTCGCACCCTGAGAACGTTCTGGGATCTGCGGAACCTGCAGGCGCTCCACGCCTCCGGCCTCGAAGGGGACCCGGGCGCGCAACCCCAACGGACGGTGCTCTCCTGGCAACGCACCGTGCTCGCGGCGGGGGTGGGCTGCTTCGCCCTCGCCTTCGCTGCTGAACGCCAAGGCCACCCCGTGCTCGCGGCTGCCTCCGGGATCCTCGGTGCCCTCGTTGTCCTCTCCATGCTCCTCACCCTGCGCGCGTGGCGCCCCGGTTACGGCGCGATCAACCTTCACATTGTCACGGGCGCGGTGGTGGCGCTCTCCGTGCTCGGCACCTCGGTGGCGATTCTAGGGATGATC
>CAMXUZ010000265.1 GCA_947251855.1 uncultured Ruaniaceae bacterium | reverse complement strand
TGCTTGCCGACCGTGGCCAGCACGGCGCTCCGTCCATCCCGGATCTGCTCATCGCAGCGACCGCGGAGAAGGCTGGACTGACGGTTCTAGCCGTTGACAAGGACTTCGACCTCATCGTCGAGGTCACCGGTCAGTCCGTGGAGACGCTCGCGCTGGTCTGACTCGTCGAGGTTGTGCCGCCCGACCAGGAGATGGCTGTACGTACCGGAACGCGGTGGAGTTCCGGTTTATCGTCTAGCGTCAATGGCGCTCTCCGTTATGTGCCGAGTCCATCTGGCGCGAGTAGTACGTCCAGAGTGTTGATCGGACGGTACAGCGGCTGAAGGTGAGGTTGCGGTGAGTTCCGAATTCGCGTGGGCACTACCGAATCGTCAATGACGTTCAGGACGATGAACTGGTGGTCCTCGTGGGGTGGACACCGTCGAGAGGTCCTGGAATCGATGCAATTCCGGATTCGACCCGCGGTGCAAGAGAGTTGAGTCTGCGAGGAGGCCACCTAGCCTGGCGGGCCGCGAGTCGGGTTCCCAAAACTGGTTGCGCATCCGTCTGACGTTGGCGGGCAGAGCGATGCTGGTCGCCGTTTTGGTCGCTGCCTCCCACACGTTCTCCCGGAGACACCGAACGAGAGCTCCTGACACTGTGGCACGACACCTTCTACGGACTAAGCGGTGACCGCGAATTTCCGGTCGCGACGCGATCGGCGTCATCCTCAACCGCGAGGCCACCTTCCCCCAAGCTCCACTTGGCATCGCCGGAACGTTAGATAGAGTTGCCTTTCGTCAGAAGGCGGTGGAGCACCGGTTCAACGTAAGGTTTTTGGGGGCAGCCCATGAGCGCCGAATCGAATGTCGGCCTGCGTAAGAAGCGTCGTGAAGGCATACTCCTAACGATCGGCTCGGCGATCTTTGTCGCCCTTGGGGTTCTTGGCCATTACGTGTTTGGTGGTCGGATGGTGACGCTGGTCGGAATTCCATTCTTCGGATCATGCATGCTCATCGGCATTTTTCAGACAGTCAAACCAGGCAGGGGTTTACCGAACTGGCTTGCAATCGTCTGCTGCTTGGTGATGGGTGCGGCTGGTGTTATGATCATCGTCTTCCACGCGCAGGAGTTGGAGGTATTCCAGTGGTACCGGCGGCATTGGGAGATGCCCGTTGGGATCGCCATGACGGTCTTCTTCGGCGGCGGGGGCATACTGCTTCTGGTACGGGAGTTTCGAAGGCGTTCGACGCGGAAGAGAGACTGAGGCTTCTGCGCCGGACTAGACCCGGGCGGTGCCTCACGCCTCACGTGCTACGTCTCGCCGTTCCTTCAAGTGAATCGCGGTGGACGTGCCGCCTTGGAGATCCCACATGCGTGGGAATGTCACAGGTGCATGGAACGTTTGTTTCATGGAGAATCCAGAAATTCTAGAGACGGCTCAGATCATCCTGCGGAATGCAGACGAGGAGGTCTTAACACCCAGGGCCGGTGAGTGCCTGGGGTGTTTCGTAGCGCGCCAGTTGGACGAGTTCGGGTGCAATGGCACGCATCGGTTCGTCACTCTCTATCGCGACCGCACAGCTCCGCGAGCAACGGCCCTGATAAGGCGGCTCTCGCGAATGGGTGCGTGCTGCTGCGATTGCGAGATGTTTATGAACGCCTACGTTCTCGCCCATAGATTTGTCACCCCCGGGTACTGGTTCACGGATGCCTATGGGCAAGAGGCGTGGGAGGATCCCAAGTGGCCGGAACAGCTCCCCGAATGCCACAAGGTGCGCCGTGGTTCGACCCAGCTGTGTGAAGTCTGGGAACGCCGCTACCGCGGTTATGGATACTGGTGAGAGCCTCAATGACACTGCGAAAGCGGGCACGAGTGACCTACCGTGGTGAGTGAATCCGGGAGACTTACGAAAGAAGCGTTGTGTCAGGTTTTCATCACGTTGAAGTGTGGCTTGCTGATTTTGAGAAGGTGAGAAGTGAGTGGGGCTGGCTCCTGACCGAGGTTGGTTTCCAACTCGCTCAACGGTGGAGCGGTGGGGAGTCGTGGCACGCGGGAGAGGCCTATCTCACGCTCACGAGTTCGCCCAACATACGCAATGTCGCGCATGACCGGCGTCAGCCCGGGGTCAACCACCTCGCCTTCAAAGCTGGCTCTGCCTCTCACGTGGACGCCGTGATGTCCGCGGCGCCGGAGCGCGGGTGGCAACCGCTGTACCACGACCGCTATCCCCACGCCGGGGGCCCGAACCATTACGCGGGATGGTTGGAGAACTCGGCGGGCTTCAAAATAGAAATCGTCGCCACCGGCGAATAACGCGGAGGCACACACACGCCTCCAGGCGGTCATTCTGCACCCAGAGTTGCAACTCGGAGCGGGATGTCCCGTATCGGCACGGACCTGGCGTTGACCTATCCCAGCGTCCACCATCGCAGGGCGCATCGCGTTTGACCTGCTTCGAATACGTCCGCGGCATCGTTAACCTCCTGCCAGCCGAACACTCCCAGAGTTATCGAGTGAAGGAGTCGCACCGGTGGGCCCGCCGTCGTGGTCGAGACACATGCGCCCCGGCCGACGTGGCCCACCTCCGTCGCCCGCTACCTGCAGCGCTTGGTGCACTCCCGTGTCCTGAAGGTCTGGGGGCCTGTCCGCGCCGTGCCTCTCCCCGCTACACTCGTCGGCATTAATAAACCGCTGGGAGGTAGAGAGTGACGCTTGAGGAGGAACGATCCATCGAGCGGTGGGCCCGCTCGCGGATGGCGGTAGGCATCCCGTCGGAGATCGAGCGACGCGTTCTCCTCGAGAGCCCGCGAGCCCGGCAGCCGGACGCTCCCGAAAGGTTCTGGCGGAGTGGATTCGGTGTCTTGGCCCGTATGATCCTCATCGTCTCGGCCATCTTCGGTGCGGCGGCGGTCCTGTCCAGCCCCGAACTGGGTTTCATGCGCCGCGGATTCGATCCGGACGTCGCGATCCGGGTCTCTGCGGTGTGCTTCGCGCTCTCGGTCGTCTTTGTCCTCGGGCTGCTCGTTGAATGGTGGCAGGGAGGTCGTCAACGGCCACGCGGTGCCTTCGGTGTTGTCCTGATCGTGCTCCTACCAGCGGCTGTCACTCTGCTCGTGGTGCACGATCAGACGGAGGTCGACGTCCCGTGGGGCTGGATGGCACCCACTTGGCTGGCAGCAGGTCTCTCGGTCGTGCTGCTCCTGTTTCTCAAAGTAGCGTCGCGTCCTGATTCCAAGTCTGGCGATGCTCCTGTACTCGACGTCGCTGCGTTGACACCAGGAGAGGTCGAGCAGCTGTTGACGATCCGGGAACAGACGCTACGCATTTTGGTGGACCGGGAACGACTCGCACCCAGTGTCGCTGAGCAGGCTCGGCAGGTTCCCCTGGGTCAGCTGCACACGCTGGACGATCAGAAGGAGATGGGGGCGTGGTGACTGACGACCGGAGCCTGAGGGCACCGTAGTCTTCGGGAAGAACTCAGCGGAAAGACGGGCCGGCATCTGCGACCGATGCCAGTGCGTGCGTGCCATCGGAGTGAGCTGGCAGGTGGTTTAGCGCGGATCTCGGCCATCGAATACATGGCCCCAGTCCCACCTCCAACCGTCGGCGTTCGCGGTGACCACTGCTTCATGTGGAGCACTGATGCCGGTTCCTGCCGATGACACGGGGATTCTTCGTACCGATCATGCGATTCGTTTCGGTAGCATCACGGCAACTCGGTTGCATCGCACGATGGAAAGGAAACCAAGAGAACGATGGCGGTTGCGCTGCGGCGGCTCCGTGAGGACGACGCTGAGGACGTCTTCGCGGCATTCATCTCCAGTCCAGATATGGTCCGGCAGGGAAACGTGAAGAGTCAGGAAGATGCGAATCAATATGTGCAGGCACTCGTCAATCCCGAAGGACCGCACCGGCCCTGGGCGATAGCCGATCTCGACCGGCTGGTAGGGCTCGTGGGCGTCACCGTGGATGAGGAGAATCGCAACGGATGGTTCTTCTACTGGATGGCCCGGGACGCCCGCGGGCGAGGTTGGACGAAGAGTGCGGCCGCAACCGTCGCCGACTGGGCACTGAGCGAGGGCGGCATGTTTCGCCTGGAGCTCGGGCACCGCGTGAATAATCCGGAATCGGGAGCGGTGGCGGTCGCGGCGGGATTCGTCAAGGAAGGCACCGAGCGGGCGAAGTTTCTCGTCGATGGCGAGCGAATCGACGTCCACACGTATAGCCGGCTGCGCACGGATCCGTGGCCCGAGCACGTTCCTCTGCCGATCCGGCAGTGATAGCGCGTGGGCCGGTAGCATCGCTCCATGAACGTGCAGATCCGTACCGCCGTGCCTGAGGACGCCTCAGGTATCGCGCGAGTGCATGTGGATGCGTGGCGCGTCGCTTACCGGGGTCTCATCGACCAGGTGCTGCTGGACGATCTGGACATTGGCCAGCGCGCACAGCAGTGGCGCGGGCTGCTCGAGAACGCCCCGTACGGGATCGTTGTCGGTGAGGTGCGAGAACAGATCGCCGGCTGGGCGACGTTCGGGGCGGGAAGAGATGACGGGGACGCGCACCTCGGAGAGCTGAAGGGACTCTACATACACCCCGACGAATGGTCCACCGGGATCGGGCACGCTTTGATCGTCCACGTGGAGAGCGAGCTCTGCCACGCGGGATACTCCGAGGCTTACCTGTGGGTGCTGCGCGGGAACGAGCGGGCGATCCGTTTCTACGAACGCCACGGTTGGAGTGCGGACGGCGGGGAGAAGCTTGAGAAGGTCGCCGATGGGGCGGCCCTGCACCAGTTGCGTCATCGCAAGCAGTTGCGAGTCGGTGCGCGGTGACGAGAAGGAACGGTCGCCAGGGGTCCGGGCGGCGAACGGTTGAGAAGGTGGCCGGCTACGTCGTCGCTCACGGCCGCCTCCTCGTTCTCACCCACGACGACGTGCCCCTACACATGACAGGTGTACAAGTACCGGCGGGAAGCATCGGACCAGGCGAGTCGCCCGATCACGCCGTACGGAGAGAAGTCCGGGAAGAAACCGGGGTAGAGACGCGCATCGTCGCGCATCTCGGCGCGGCCATGTACGACGTCGCCCCGACTCGCCCGGAGGTTGGGTTTGGTGCGCTCCTCGGAGAAATATCCGCAGCATTTGGGCAGGAGTAGCAGCGGCGTCAGGATGCGCTCGCGGCCCATACGTTCGTCCATTTCTCAGCGAGGGAGGTGACGTTCTCATGTGCGTTGAGACCGCTCGGATTTGGCAGTATCCAGAGCTGGACTTCCTCAGGCCAGCGAGGAACGGTGTCAGCAGACTGCCGACCGAGTGCGCTCCGGGGTGCGTTGAACGCCGTGCGAAACGCCGTGACGCCGAGGATCGCGACCGCCACTGGCCGTAGCACAGCGATCCGGGTGACGAGTTCACTCCCGCTGGCCCGGAGCTCCGCCGCGGAGAGTTCATCGGCGCGCGCGGTGGGCCGGGAGACAAGGTTGGTGATCCCGATGCCCCGCTCAGCGAGGAGCCGTTCATCTGCGTGGGAGAGCCCGCGGGAGGCGTCGATCGTCGCGTCGAGGATCCCCGCCGCGGCGAGCGATACCCAGAAGCGGTTGCCGGGCCGGGCGAACGGTGCGTTCACAGCTGCCGTCCACGGGCTCGGGTTGATGCCGACGACCAGCAGGCGCAGGAGGCCCGCGCATTTCGCGTCGCTCGGGTAGGGGAGCACATCTTCACGGCCGTGGCCGGAAGCCATCGCGTGGGCGAGATCTGGCTTGCCGGGCCGTTCCCCGTGGAGGGGCGATTCGCTGCGCCACGGCGCCCAGTCGGCGGGAAGGGATCTGGTCACGACATCACTTTACGGCCTCTTCACATCCGTTCCCGCACCCGGGCCGTTCCGTTGGTGGCATGGTGGGAGCGACGTACCGCGCCGGTTGCGTCCGGGGATCTGCGAATGGAATGAGTCCAGAATGACCGAATGGAAAGCCGAGTTGGACACGCAGGTTCCTGCCGACGTCGCGCGGCTGCTAGCCACCGTTCCCGAATGGTTCGGGCGCCCGGAAGCGAATGCGGAATATGTCGAGGCAGCAACGCGCCTCGAGACGTGGACCGTCCGCGATCAGGGCGGAAATGTCTGCGGTGTGACGCTAGTGGAGCGACAATTTCCGCACGTTCTAGAACTCCATCTCACGGTGACGGACCGCCGACTGCACGGACAGGGGATCGGAACCGCCATGTTCGATGCGATTGAAACGCACTCGCGCCAACGCGGCGTCCGCCTCATGCAGGTGAAGACCCTCGGGCCCTCGCATCCCGATCCGGGTTACGCCCGCACGCGGCGCTTCTATCAGAAGCTGGGTTTTCTTCCCCTGGAGGAAACCGGTCTCTGGGGCGAAGCGACCCCCTGCCTGATCATGGTCAAGGCGCTGTAAATCCCCCGATCCTCGCGGCTCGTGCGATGATGCAGACATGTCTACCCAGGAACTCACGCTTCCGCCGTGTCCCGAGTGTTCAAGCGAATACACCTACGAGTCCGGCGCCCTGCTCACCTGCCCGATGTGTGCCCATGAATGGGCACCCGCCGAGGCCGCGCCGGCCGTCGACTCCCGTGACCAGGGCGAGGCGATCCGTGACGCCGTCGGCAACCCGCTCACCGACGGCGATACCGTCACCTTGGTGAAGTCGGTCAAGATCACCGGCGGGGGCGGAGGGACGCTCAAAGCGGGGACGAAGGTGCGCAACATCCGGCTCACCGAGGACACCGGAGACGGCCACGATATCGACGCCCGATTGCCCGAGCTTGGGCGTTTGAAACTGAAATCCAGCGTCGTCAAGAAAGGGTGAGCGCTGCGCGTGCCGCACATATTCAACGCCGTCAAACGGCGAGGAATTGGAGTGTCGGCGGCAAGGTTCGGCTCGTCAAGCCCCTGACAACCCACCGCACTGATGCTGAGATGAGAGCATGTCTCACTCATGGTCGACCCGTGCACAAGCGAACCAAGGCGAACTCAGCGACGATACGTTAAAGAGCATCCACCGCTGGTGGCGCGCAGCGAACTATCTGGCCGTAGGGCAGATCTACCTCATGGCGAATCCGCTCCTTCGCGAGGAACTGCGCCCCGAGCACATCAAGCCTCGGCTGCTGGGGCACTGGGGCACAACGCCGGGGTTGAACTTCCTCTACGCGCACATCAACCGCGTGATCTCCGAGCGCTTACAGGAGACGCTCTACATCACCGGGCCGGGGCATGGGGGACCGGCAGTGGTTGCGAGCACGTATCTGGAGGGTACGTACACCGATATCTACCCCCGGATCGGCTTGGATGAGACGGGGATGGGCCGGCTTTTCAAACAGTTCTCGTTCCCGGGCGGGATCCCCTCGCACGCCGCGCCGGAGACCCCCGGCTCGATCAACGAGGGCGGTGAACTGGGATACTCGCTCTCGCACGCCTACGGCGCCGTCTTCGATAATCCCGATCTCCTTGCATTCACGGTGACCGGAGACGGCGAGGCGGAGACGGGGCCGCTCGCAACCTCGTGGCACTCCAATAAATTCCTCAACCCCGTGCGCGATGGGGTGGTACTGCCGGTGCTGCACCTCAACGGGTACAAGATCGCCAACCCGACCGTGCTGGCGCGGATCCCCGAATCCGAACTCCTTGATCTCATGCGCGGGTACGGCCATAACCCGCACGTGTTCACCGCCGGCTTCGATGATGAGGATCCGATCTCTTACCACCGGCGGTTCGCGCAGCTGCTCGATGACGTGATGGACGAGATCGCCGAGATCCGCCGTCGAGCTGCCGAGGAGGCCGCCACTGGCCACGGAGCAATCACCCGCCCCCGCTGGCCGATGATCATCTTCCGCACCCCCAAGGGCTGGACCGGTCCGAAGGAGGTGGACGGGCAGCAGACGGAGGGGAGCTGGCGCAGCCACCAGGTGCCCCTCGCAAGCGCCCGCGACACCCCGGAACATTTAGCGCAGTTGCGCGATTGGCTCACCTCCTACGACCCCGGGGAGCTCTTCGATGACACCGGCGCACCTGCGCCTGATATCGCCGGACTCGCCCCTCCGAAGGGGCTAAGGATGGGAGAGCTTCCCGCAGCGAACGGCGGTCTGCTGCGCAAGCCCCTGGAACTGCCCGATTTTCGGGATTTCGGGGTGGAGGTCGCCCAACCGGGCGGCAAGATCGCCGAGGCAACGAAGGTCCTGGGCGAGTGGTTCGCCGCCGTCGCCGAGGCCAATCCGCACATCTTCCGGGTCTTCGGACCTGACGAAACCGCTTCGAATCGCTTGCAAGACATGTACGAGGTGACCGATAAGCAGTGGGTGGCGGAATACGAGTCCCCTGAGGTGGATCAGCACCTGGCCCGGGCGGGGCAAGTCCTTGAAGTGTTGAGTGAACACCAATGCCAGGGCTGGCTCGAGGGCTACCTGCTCACGGGCCGGCACGGGGTGATGAATTCCTACGAGGCATTCATTCACATCGTCGACTCGATGTTCAACCAGCACGCGAAGTGGCTCAAGGTCACCAACGAGCTCGAATGGCGCGCGCCGATCGCGAGCTTGAACTACCTGCTGTCCTCACACGTGTGGCGCCAGGACCACAACGGGTTCTCCCACCAAGATCCTGGTTTCATCGACCACGTCGTCAATAAGAAGGCGGAGGTCGTGCGCGTGTACCTGCCGCCCGATGCCAACACGCTCCTTTCGACGTTCGACCACTGCCTGCGCTCCACCCAGTACGTCAACGTCGTCGTGTGCGGGAAGCAACCCAACCCCAACTGGTTGACGATGGAGGAGGCGGTCCGCCACTGCACGCGGGGGGTCGGGATCTGGCCGTGGGCGGGCACGGAGGGCGAGGGAGAAGAGCCCGACGTCGTCCTCGGTTGCGCGGGCGACATCCCGACGGTCGAGGTGCTCGCTGCCGCGTCGATCCTGCGCACGCGCATCCCGGACCTGAAAGTCCGAGTGGTCAACGTCGTCGACCTCATGCGGATGCAAGATGACCGGGAGCACCCCCCACGGTCTCTCGCACCGGGACTTCGACGGGATCTTCACCGCGAACCGCCCGATCATCTTCGCTTACCACGGCTATCCCTGGCTCATTCACCGCCTCACCTACCGCCGCAACGGCCACGGCAACCTCCACGTGCGGGGCTACAAGGAGGAAGGCACGACGACAACGCCCTTCGACATGGTGATGAGGAACGACCTCGACCGCTACCACCTCGTCGCCGACGTCATCGACCGCGTGCCAAGGCTCGGCGCCGGATACGCAGGTCTTCGCCAAGAGATGATGGATAAACGTCTCGACGCGCGGATGCACGCGTACACCTACGGCAATGACATCGACGACGTGCGCAACTGGGTCTGGCCCGACGCGGCAGACATCGCCGAAGAAGGGGCGGCTCAGGAAGCGATCGACACCGGCGCGGACAACATCTAGCTGCCCAGAACGGTCTTATGCTGCCAATTCTGCGCGATCGACAACCTAAGGCAGTTCTCGGCCCGTGGGGAGGGGAGAAGCAGCGCGCCCGCCCCGCATCTGGTGTGGCACGGACCACATCGCGGGTGGCCACAGGAATGCGAGTCTTACGCATCCACTCGCGGGAAAGCTCGCACGGCTCGTCGCGGCCTCGCGGAGTGGGGCGCGTGCAGGCACTGGTAGCTTGGAGCGCCGTCAGCACCCCTCCAACTGAACGTAGAGACGATGCGCCGCATTACCCGGTTAAAATACCCTTTCCTCGCTGGACTCCTCGCCACCTCGCTCGCCGCATGCGGGTCTGGTGGTGCGAGTGGATCGGACGGGGCGAGCGACGCAGGTGATGACAGCACCGGCGGCGAGGCGGCTGCTGCGGCGGACGCAATAGCCGATTCGGGAATCGCGGGAATGACATCGGAAACGGTCGAGGCCGAATTCCAAACGGTCGAGGATCCCGATTCCTTCCTACTCGCGCCGGGCGTGGACCTGCACATCACCGACGTCGCGACGGCCGACGTCATCACCCCGAATGTATACGAAGAGATCACCGGCGATGCTCCCACGGCCGAGGAGGGGGTCGAGGAGATCGAGACGGTCGCCGCCGCCGAGGGGGAGACCTTCTTCCTCGCCAAATTCACCAGTAGCGACCCGCAGTGGGAACCCCGTGGGGAGATCCCCCAGACCGAGGGCCACCTCGTCGTCGAGGCGAGCGAAGAGGGCCGCGTTCTCAACACCGATGACGGTACCCGCCACCAGGGAACTCTGCTCGTCAGCCTTCCCGAGACCGCCGAGCCGGGAGACGCCCTGCTCGAGATCGAAACCCAGGAGAAGTTCCAAAGCCTGAGCCTCATCGATGGTTCACGGGTCAGCAGCGACGTACCGAGCGTGTACGAATCCGCGGGAATCACCGCCGAGGTGACCGACGCCGATCACATCGACGAGTCCTTCCCCGGGTGGGCGAGCGGCGACGACCGCGTGATGGGCGAGGTGACCTCGGCATTCACCGCGCCGTGGCTTGACCGGAGCGACGACGGCGATGGCTGGGCGCCGGAGGGGAAGATGTACCTTTCCGTGGAGGTCGACTGGCGTAAGGTCTCAGCGACCACCTTTGACGAATCCACGATGTACGTCGAGCTTCCCGACGGCGACGTCGTGCACCCGCAGAGCAACATCAGCGTCGGCACCAAATTCAGCGACAACGTCGTGTTCCACATTCCGGTGGACGTCGACACCCTCACCGTGGTGATCGAGCCCAAGGTCGTGGTCGGTGCCGGAAACTCCGCTCCGGAGCACGAATGGGACGACCTGGAAGCCACCGTCGAATTCTCGGGCGCCGATGAGGGAACGCCCGAGGGCTCGAACGCTTAGTACGAGACCAGCGCGGCACGCCGTAGCCGGTGGGTTCGCGGATCTCCTTCGCGGCGTGGTTGTTGGACGCACGCGTCTCCGGGCCACGGAGCCGAGAAGCGGCCGGGCGATGAAGTCGTGGATTTCGTCGTCTCGGCAAACGCGATGGGCCAACGCAAACGCTGGTACAAGAGCAAGTCAAGACCTATACAAGCCGGCTCGGAGCTGCTACACCTGACCGGTCACAACTTAATAACGTCGCCTCTTCCCGATTGTAAAATGAGCGGGGGTTGTGGTTAGTCTTGACTGTTCTGACGTGCCGCAAACCGGCACCCCGAGCATCTCTTCGTTAACTTTCCTACAGGAGCACCTTTGAGACTCAAACGATCCGCACTGGTTGCTGGTCTCGCGGCGAGCGCGCTGGTCCTTTCAGCGTGCGGCGGCGGCAACGACAACGGCGGTAACGACAACGGCGGTACGGAAACCGGCGCGGCCGGTGGTGAAGGCTCGGAAGGCATCATCACCGTGAACGGCACTGAGCCGCAGAACGCCCTCATCCCGGCTGACACGAACGAGGTCGGTGGCGGGAAGATCCTCGACCTCATCTTCGCCGGGCTCGTTTCCTACGAACCGGACGGGGAGACCGTCAACGAGATCGCGGAGGACTTCGAGTCCGATGACGACCTCACCTGGACCATCACGATCGAGGACGGCTGGGAGTTCACCAACGGTGACCCGGTGGACGCAGAATCCTTCGTGAACGCGTGGAAGGACGGCGCATACCGGCTGAACTCCTACTTCTTCGAAGCCATCGAAGGCTTCGACGAGGAGGAGGAATCCGAACTCACTGGTCTCGAGGTCATCGACGACCACACGTTCGAGGTCACCCTCACCGAAGAGCAGCCGGACTTCCCGCTGCGCCTGGGTTACTCGGCGTACTACCCGCTGCCCGCCTCCGCGTTCGACGACATCGACGCGTTCGGCCAGAACCCCATCGGGAACGGCCCGTACATGCTCGACGGCGACGACGCGTGGCAGCACGACGTGCAGATCGACCTCGTGCCGAACCCCGACTACGACGGCGTGCGCCAGGCACAGAACGGCGGGGTCACGATCTCCTTCTACGAGACCTTGGATTCGGCCTACAACGACCTGCTCTCCGACCAGCTCGACGTGCTCGATGCGATTCCCGACAGCGCCTTCGCGACCTATCAGGACGAGCTCGAGGACCGCTGGGTGAGCCAGGGTGCGGCGATCTTCCAGTCCTTCACGATGTCGGTCGACCTCGACCACTTCGGCATGGATGAAGAAGGGCGCCTGCGCCGCGCGGCGATCTCTCAGGCGATCAACCGTGAAGAGATCACCGACACGATCTTCGAAGGCACCCGCGAACCGGCCCACGACTTCACCTCCCCGGTGGTCGCCGGGTTCTCCGAGGACATCCCGGGCAACGAGGTGCTCGACTACGACCCGGAGAAGGCGAAGGAACTGTGGGATGAGGCTGACGAGATCAGCCCCTACGAGGACACCTTCACGATCGGCTACAACGCCGATGGTGGGCACGACGCCTGGGTCGAAGCGGTGACCAACTCGATCCGGAACACCCTGGACATCGAAGCCGAAGGCAAGTCCTACCCCGGGTTCAACGAACTGCGCACCGACATCACCGAGCGCACGATCGACGGTGCCTTCCGCACCGGCTGGCAGGCGGACTACCCGTCGATGTCGAACTTCCTCGGCCCGCTGTACGCGACCGGGGCAGGCTCGAACGATGGGGACTACTCGAATGAAACCTTCGACCAACTGGTGAAGGAAGGCAACGCCCTCGTAGTCGACGACGAGGACGCCGCCATCGAGAAGTTCTCGCAGGCCCAGGAGGAGCTCTTCAAGGACCTCCCCGCGATCCCGCTGTGGTACGCCACCGCGACCGGTGGCTGGTCGAACAACGTGGAAAACGTGGAGTTCGGCTGGAACTCGGTGCCGGTGTACCACCTGATCACCAAAGAGGGCTAACCGCTCGTGACTGAGTAAGAGGTGGGGTGCACGCATGAGCGCACCCCACCTTTTATTGCCCGAGAACAACCGAGCGAGCCGGATCTGCGGCGCTCGCAGCGCGAATCCCGTTATTCGAACGCGCCGGGCAGTTAGCGGTAGAGTTCGCTAGAAATAACGTCGACAAGGAGGAGACCTGATGGCCTGGTATATCGGTCGCAGGCTCTTGCAGATGGTCCCCGTTTTCATCGGGGCGACCCTGCTCATCTACTTCATGGTTTTCTCGCTACCGGGCGATCCCATCATCGCCCTGGGTGGGGAACGGGGAATGAGCGAGGCGGCGGCGAACCGGCTGCGCGCGGACTTCAACCTCGATAAGCCATTCATCGTGCAGTACCTGCTGTACCTCAAAGGAATCTTCACCCTCGATTTCGGCACGTCCTTCTCCGGACGGCCGGTGATGGACGTCGTCCGGGCAGCGTTCCCCACGACGGCGAAGCTCGCCGGGATGGCCATCGTCTTCGAGGCGGTACTGGGTATCGTGTTCGGCCTCATCGCGGGCCTGCGCAAGGGGAGACTCTTCGACGCGACCGTCCTCGTGGTCAGCCTCCTGGTCATTGCTGTTCCGACGTTCGTCATCGGTTTCGTGATGCAGTACTTCATCGGGGTGAAACTCGGCTGGCTGCCCACCACGGTGGGGTCGAACGTGAGCTTCATGACCCTGCTCATGCCCGCCATCGTGCTCGGAGCGGTCTCGTTCGCCTACGTCCTACGCCTCACCCGCACTTCGGTCGCGGAGAACCTCACCGCCGACTACGTGCGCACCGCCTCCGCCAAGGGCCTTCCGCGCCGGCGAGTGATCACCGCGCACGTCCTTCGTAACTCCCTCATCCCGGTGGTGACCTTCCTCGGTGCGGATCTCGGCTCCCTCATGGGTGGTGCGATCGTCACCGAAGGAATCTTCAACATCAACGGTGTGGGCGGCAGCCTGTACCAGGCGATCCAGCGAGGAGAGGCGCCCACCGTCGTCTCATTGACCACGCTGCTCGTCGTCGTGTATATCACTGCCAACCTGCTCGTGGACCTGTTGTACGCGGCTTTGGACCCGAGGATTCGCTATGCCTGAGACCCCCGCAAACGCCCGGCTGGGCCAAGAACACTTCTTCGCCGACCCCCAGGACATCGCGCTGGGAGTCGTGGACTCGGTCGACGAACAAGCCCCGCCGGCCTCCATGTGGAAGGACGCGTGGCACAACGTTCGCCGGCGCCCACTGTTCTGGATCGCGTCCGTGCTCATCCTGCTCGTCATCGTCGTCGCGCTCTTCCCGAGCATGTTCACGAGCGTCGACCCGCGCTTTTGTGAACTGAAGAACAGCGTCGGCGAACCTGCCCCGGGGCACGCCTTCGGATTCGACCGGCAGGGGTGCGACATCTACTCCCGCGTCATCTACGGCGCTCGCGCTTCCGTCGCGGTCGGCGTGCTCACCACGCTCTTCGTCGTCATCATCGGGTCGATCATCGGGGCCATCGCCGGCTTCTTCGGCGGTTGGCTCGATGCGGTCCTCTCCCGGTTCACCGACGTCTTCTTCGCGATTCCGCTGGTCCTCGCCGCGATCGTGATCATGCAGGTGTTCCAGAAGAACCGCGGAATCATCACCGTCGTTGCGGTCCTCGCCGTCTTCGGCTGGCCGCAGATCGCCCGGATCACCCGCGGCACGGTGATGAGCGTGAAGAACTCCGATTTCGTCACCGCCTCGAAGGCACTCGGGGTTTCGCCGATCCGGACCTTGATCCGGCACATCATGCCCAACTCCGCCGCCGCGATCATCGTCACGGCGACGGACTCCCTCGGTGTCTTCATCGTCGCCGAAGCCACCCTGACCTTCCTGGGCATCGGGCTTCCCCCGTCCGTGGTCTCCTGGGGCGGGGACATCTCCAAGGCTCAGAACTCCTTGCGTAC
>CAMXUZ010000264.1 GCA_947251855.1 uncultured Ruaniaceae bacterium | reverse complement strand
GCTGGAACGCGTCGCGGGGGTCGGCTCGGGTGAGGTTGAGGGCGGGGATGCCCCGGGCCTGGAATTCGGCGAGGACCTGCGCCCCGCGGGCCTTGCCGCGCCCGTGCCCGGCGGTGGGGTTGATGAGAACACCGAAGCGATGCGCGCCCACCCTCACTTCTCCGGTGACTCGCCGGCGAGCTCCGCGTCGATCTTCGCGCGGCGCTTGGCGATCCGGCGGTCGGCGAGGAGGCTCACGCCCACGGCGAGGAGATAGAGCACCGCCATCGGGACCGCCATGAGGAACATCGTGGAAATCTCCCCTACGGTCGGGGTGATCGCCGCGGAGAACACGAGGATGATGATGACCGCCCAGCGCCATCCCTTCAACCACGTTTTCCCCTTGACCACCCCCATCGTGCTGAGCACGACCATGAACAGCGGCATGAGGTAGGCGAGCCCGAAGGCGAGCAACAGCTGCAACACGAACTTCAGGTACACCTCCGCCGTGATGAGGTTACGGGTGCCCTCGGGGGTGAACATCGTCAGGAACCCGACCACTCGCGGCAGTGCGGTCCACGCGGTGTAGATCCCTCCCGCGAACAGCGGTACCGCGGCGGCGACGAACCACAGGGCCGTCCGCCGTTCCTTATTCGTCAGCGCGGGGTTGATGAATCCCCAGATCTGGAAGATCCACCACGGTGAGGCGAGCACGAACCCGATGAAGGCGGCCACGCGCAGTTTCACATCGAAGGAGCCGGCGATCGCCGAGAAGTTCAGCTCCGCGAGTTGCCCGCGTTCCTGAAGGGTGTCGAACGGTGCTTTGAGGGCAGCGAAAACGTCGTCGTAGAGGTACCAGCCGATGACCGCACCGATGATGATGCCGATGCCTGCGAGGATGAAGCGGCGCCGAAACTCCCTCAAGTGTTCCCCGAGGGGCATCCTCCCCTCAGGGTTCTTCTTTGTTGCCAACGCCGCTCACCGAGGGTCGGCAGGGGGCTTCGGCGCCTGGGGAGGCTGATCCCCGGGGTGTTGCTGATCGGAGTTCTGCGGCGGGTTCGGGTTGTGTGAGATCGGCGGCGCGGGCCGGTCGTCGTCGTCGCGGAGGTCGCGCACTTCCTGTTTGAAGATCTTCATGGACTTGCCGACGTTGCGGGTGATGTCCGGGAGCTTCGACGCCCCGAATAACAGGATGATGAGAAGGATGAGCACTGCCCAGAAAGCAGGGTTACGGATCATGGCTGTTCTCCAAAAAGCACGAGTGACGCACCTGTCAGTCTAGACCCTTGGCGGGTGAACGAGAACGTCGTCCCACCGCCGCAGGGTCGCTTTCCGTCGCAGGAATTTCCGCTGCCCACGGCGCGCCCGGTTCAGGCGCCGGGCGTCGCGCCACCGCGTTTTCTCTTCCTCGCCCGCGAGCAGCGCGGGCGGGGTGTCGAAGGTCGTCTCCTCAATCGATTCCACTGCCTGGGCGTAGGCCTCAAAAACCTCAGTGCTCTCCTGGGCTTGGGCGAAGACGTTCTGCGCCTTGCGGAACAGGTGGAGCCCGATCAACGCGTAGAACACGAGCGCGCCCACGATGAGTGCCACCCACAGAAGGACCCAACCGGTTATCGACATGGCTGCCAGCCTACCCCTCGTACGCCGACAACGCATCGGCGGCGAGGCGGGCCACGCGCGCCGCCGCACTCGGGGGGTGGATGTTCAGAATCGAATCTCCCAGGCGCAGGCATAGTTGGTCGAGCCAGGCGGGATCATCGGCGGCGATGACGGCGGTGAAGGAGTCCTCGTGTTCGGTCACCGACTCGACCGGGATCTGCTCAACGACCCAGCGGGCCCGGGGTGCGAGGCGCAGCTCCACATGGTGGGCGAACCTCGAGGTGTCCATGGGCGCGAACCGGGGCGCCTCGGACCGCTCCGAGACGGGGGTGTCCAGCGGGCGGATCTCCAGGATCCGATCGAGGCGGAAGTGGCGCTGCCCGCGGGCGTTGTGGCACCACGCGGTCAGTACCCAGTGGTCGCCGATCGCGTTGAGTTCCCCGGGGTCGACGGTGCGGGTGGATTCCTCGTCGGTGCCCGAGACGTAGTGGAGCCATAGTTGCCGACCCTGGGCGAGGGCGTGCTCCACGGTTTCGCGGACGTTCTGGGTCGCCTCGGGGGTGCGGGCGATGTGGATCGCCTCGGCTGCCTGCGCGGCCTCACCCGCGGCGGCTTGCAGCTTTGCCCGGGTGCTCCGGAGCACCTCGCTCTCCCCCAGCCTGGCGATGAGGGAATTGAGGGCGACGAGTAGGGTCACCGCTTCGCTCGCGGCGAGCCGCAGCGGCCGATCCATCTGCTGGCTCTCGCGGAGGCTGATGAGCCCCTCGTCGAAGGCGGAGGCTTCGAAGTCGAGCAGCTCCGCGTGCGTGTATCCGGGGGCGCCGGCGACCCAGAGGGTATTGACGTCGTCGAGCAGCTGTTTCTCGGAAATGCCGAAGTGTTTCGCCGCCTGGGCGAACGGGACCTGGCGGCCGTCGGCGAAGTAGGTGATCATCGCGAGCAACCGGGTGAGGCGTTCTGGCGTGAGTTCCCTCATCGGTCCTCCTCCCCCGGCTGGGCCAACGCCCGCAATTTGCCGATCACCAGTTCCCGCAGCCGGGGCGGGCCCAACGCGACGACGGCCCCACCATATGCGGCGATCTCCCCGGCGAAGGAGGTGAGGTCGGCGACGGGCAGTTCGATGAGGTCGCGGTCACCGTGCGCCCCGGTGTGCTGCCCTCGGGCGCGCAGCAGCGTCGCGGCCCCGGGCAGGATCGCCAAGCGCGCGATCTCGTGGTCGGTCTCCTCCTCGACGTCGCGGGCCTGCGGCCCCGTGAACGGCAGGTCTTGCAGTTTCACGCGCGAGGTGATGCGCGAGAGCCGAAATTCCCGGCCCGCCTCCCGGTCCCGGTCCCACCCGCGCAGGTACCAGCCCTGGTCCTTGACGGTTAGCTGCCAGGGCTCGACGTTCCGCTCGGTCCGCGCGCCGGTCGATGCTGCGGCGTAGGTGAAGGTGACGACGCTGCGCGCCGTGATGGCGTCGATGAGGTCGGGAAGCGCCGCGTCAGGCTCGTGCAGGCGCACTGCCGGGGAGAAACCCGTTTCCGCGGGCACGAGGGTCGCGCCCTGAAGTTTCGTCAGGCCCCGACGGGCCTGCCGCGCGAGCACCGAACCGTCCCACACGTGGGAGGCGACGGCGAGCACCCCGAGTTCGGCGGCGGAGAATTGCACGTCGGGCAGCGTGTATTCCTCGAGATCGATCTGGTATCGAATGTCGTCGTAGTGCCCCGTGCCGTGCACGGTGACGAGCGGGATCCCGAGTTCTTTCAGGGTCTCCTTGTCCCTCTCGAACATCCGCTCGAACGCCGCGGTCGTGCGTGCGTCGCCGTCGTCTTGCGTGTAGCCGTTCACCTGCCGGCGGATCTGCGCGCGGGTCATCGGCGCCCGCGACTGGGCGAGAGCAATGATGAGATCCAGTAACCTCTCGTGGGCGGGAATGCTCACCCGTCACCCTCCCGTTCGTCGCGGCGTGCCACATTCCTAGCCTAACCGCGATACCTTCGAAGGCATGATGATATGGCGGCGTGGCGTAGTGACCGAGGTGTCCCAGCCGTGGGCGGGAGTGCAAGAACTGACGGTTGCCCTTGTCGATCCTGGCGACGGCGATCCCACCAACGTGCGGGCGCTCTCGTACACGGAGATGACCGGGCTGGGTGACGTGGGTGACGTGGTGATCCTCACCACTGCTGCGTTGCACAGGGAGCTCGGCACGGGCGGATATGCCTTCGTCGTCGCGTTCCCCGACCGGCTGCCGGCCGATCCCCCGCCCGCGCCCGGTCACATCGTCAAGGCCCGTTACACACCGCTGCAAACCCTACGGCTCGGGGTCGATGAAGAGGAGTCGGACCATCACCAGGTGCTTAAAGACGCGGATGACCTCGCGGGGTTCCCGGTCATCACTGCCGATCTGCACTCGGCGTTGCCCGCGATCATCGCCGGGGTGCGCAATGTGCGCCCGTCGGCGAAGATCGCCTACGTGATGACCGACGGTGGGGCGCTCCCGTTCCAGTTCTCCAGGTCCGCCGCGGAGCTTCGGGAGGCGGGCTGGGTGCACCGGTCCATCACCGTCGGCCAGGCCTACGGGGGTGATTATGAGGCGGTGAACGTGTATACCGGCCTGCTCGCCGCCGCCCACGTCGCGGGGGCCGACCTCGCGATCGTTGCGCAAGGCCCCGGTAACCTCGGAACGGGCACGAGGTGGGGCTTCTCGGGCACCTCCACCGGGGAGGCGCTCAACGCGACGAACGTCCTTGGCGGGGTCGCCGTCGGCTCGCTGCGAGTCTCCGCCAGCGATGCCCGGACTCGTCATTACGGGATCTCCCACCACAGCAGCACCGTCTACGCCCGCCTCACCCACGAGCCGATCACCGTCGTCGTGCCCGAACTGGCAGGCGAGTTCGGGCGGCTCGTCAGCGAGCAAGCAGGGGTGTTCGCCGATCGCCACCGGATCGCCCGGGAACCGGTCGATGGGCTTGTGGAAGCGCTGGAAACCGCGCCCGTGCGGCTCTCCACGATGGGGCGGAGCCTGGCCGAGGATCCCACCCCGTTCCTCGCTGCCGCCGCCGCGGGCCGGTGGGTTGCTCGGGAACTCCTGGCCAGCGCGTAAACTAGATCTTCGTGTCTGACTTACCTGCCGGCAAACTGCCGATCATGATGCTGCACGACCGCGTGCTGGTGCGTCCCGATGAGAACACCGAACGCCACAGCTCGGGGGGAATAATAATTCCGGCCACGGCGCAGATGGCCGCCCGCCTCGTCTGGGCGGAAGTCCTCGGCACCGGTCCCCAGGCCCGTCACGTGAAGGTAGGTGACCACGTGCTCTTCGCGCCAGAGAACACCCATGAGGTGGAGATCCACGGTGCCACCTATGTGATCCTGCGGGAGAAGGAGCTGCATGCGGTGGCCGCCGAGCGGGTCGAAGTGAGTACCGGGCTGTATCTCTAATCCCGCCCCGGTTCCTCCGCCTCTCCCATCCGCACCCACGCCGCGAGCCGTTCCGCCTCTGCCTGGGCGTACGCGCCGTCAGCCGATTGGATC
>CAMXUZ010000263.1 GCA_947251855.1 uncultured Ruaniaceae bacterium | reverse complement strand
TGCAACGCCACGGCAAGGGCATCATCGCCACGAGCGGCTGCGCCTCGGGGGAGATCCAGGTGCGGCTGCGGCTCGGGCAGTTCGAGGAGGCCTACCGGGCCGCCGGCGAACTGCAAGACATCTTCGGTAAAGAGAACTTCTTCATCGAAATCATGGATCACGGCATCGACATCGAACGGCGCACGATCTCGGATCTGTTGGAGATGTCGAAGAAGATCGGTGCGCCGCTCTTGGCAACGAACGACCTGCACTACACCCGGGCCGAAGATTCCCACCACCACGAAGCGCTGCTGTGCGTCAACTCCGGCGCCACCCTCATGGAGCCCACCTACGATCAGGGCGGGAACCGGTTCGCGTTCTCCGGGGACGGCTACTACCTGAAATCCGCCGAAGAGATGCGCGCCCTGTTCCCCGACCACCCCGAGGCCTGCGACAACACGCTGTGGGTCGCCGAGCGATGCAACGCCGACTTCACCGAAGAGGTCGGCAAGTACATGCCGCACTTCCCACTTCCCGAGGGGCAGGACGAAAAACAGCACTTCACCGAATCGGTCTACGAGGGCCTGGACAAGCGCTACGACGGAGCGGTCCCCGACGACGTGCGCGCCCAAGCGGAATACGAACTCGAAGTGATCTCCTCCAAGGGGTACGCCGGCTACTACCTCGTCGTCGCGGTCTTCATCAACTGGGCGAAGGACAACGGGATCCGCGTGGGCCCAGGGCGTGGCTCGGGTGCCGGGTCGATGGCCGCCTACGCGATGGGCATCACCGACCTCGACCCGCTCCAGCACGGGCTCATTTTTGAACGGTTCCTCAATCCCGAGCGGATGAGCCTACCCGACTTCGATATCGACTTCGATGAGCGCCGCCGGGGCGAGGTGATCAAATACGTCTCGGAGAAGTACGGCGAAGAGCAGGTCGCCTACATCGTCACCTACGGCACGATCAAGGCGAAGCAGGCGCTCAAAGACGCGGCGCGGGTGCTCGGCTACGAATTCGCGATGGGGGAGCGGCTCACCAAGGCCCTGCCCGACGCGGTGATGGGCCGAGACATCTCCCTCGCCGGCACACACGATCCCGACGACTCCCGGTACGCCGAGGCGGAGGAGTTCCGTCAACTCATCGCCACCGATCCCGACGCGGCGCGCGTCTTCGAAACCGCGAAGGGGCTGGAGAACCTCAAACGTCAATGGGGTGTCCACGCCGCCGGGGTGATCATCGCCTCCGAACCGCTCATCGACGTCATCCCCATCATGCGCCGCGAGCAGGACGGCGCTGTCATCACCCAGATCGACTTCCCCGCCGGGGAGGATCTCGGGCTGGTGAAGATGGACTTCCTCGGACTGCGCAACCTCACCGTGCTCGATGACGCGCTGGAAAACATCGTGCTCAACGGCAAGACGGCGGTGGACATCGAGAACATCGCCCTCGACGATCGGGCCACCTACGAATTGCTCTCCCAAGGCGACACCCTCGGGGTGTTCCAACTCGACGGTGGGGGAATGCGGACGCTGTTGCGCCAGATGCGCCCCGACAACTTCGAAGACATCTCCGCCGTCGGTGCGCTGTACCGACCCGGGCCGATGGGGGCGAACTCACACACGAACTACGCCCTGCGGAAGAACGGGCTGCAGAAGATCGAGCCGATCCACCCCGGCCTGGCCGGGCCGCTCGATGAGATCCTTGGCACCACGTACGGGCTCATCGTGTACCAGGAGCAGGTGATGGAGATCGCCCAGAAGCTCGCCGGGTACACCCTGGGCCAGGCGGACCTGCTCCGGCGGGCGATGGGCAAGAAGAAGAAGGAGATCCTCGACGCCGAATTCGTCCCCTTCTCCGACGGGATGAAGGCCAACGGCTACTCCCAAGCCGCGATCCAGGCCTTGTGGGATGTGCTCGTCCCCTTCTCCGACTACGCGTTCAACAAGGCGCACTCGGCAGCGTACGGGATGGTCTCGTACTGGACGGCCTACCTCAAGGCGAACTTTCCCACCGAGTATATGGCGGCGCTGCTCACCTCCACCCGGGCGGACAAAGACAAGGCCGCGCTGTACCTCAACGAGTGCCGCCACATGGGGATCACCGTGCTCCCGCCCGACGTCAACGAGTCCGTGGGAATGTTCACGGCCGTGGGCGAGGACATCCGGTTCGGGCTCGCCGCGGTACGCAACGTGGGCACGAACGTCGTTGACGGAATCGTCCAGGCACGCACTGACGCCGGTGACTTCACCTCCTTCACCGACTTCTTGGAAAAGGTGCCGGCGAACGTGTGCAACAAGCGCACGATCGAATCGCTAATCAAGGCCGGGGCGTTCGACTCCCTCGGCTATTCCCGCCGCGCCCTGCTGACGATCCACGAGCAGGCCGTCGACGCGATCGTCGGCGTGAAACGCAAGGAGGCCGAAGGCCAGTTCGACCTCTTTGCAACCACCGGGGACTCCGAGACCTCCGCCTTCGCCGTCGAGGTGCCCGAGATGCCCGAGTGGGATAAGAAGCAGAAACTCGCCTTCGAACGGGAAATGCTCGGCCTGTACGTCTCCGACCACCCGCTGGCCGGGATCGACCACATCCTCGAGCAGGCCGCCGATTCCTCCGTCGCGGCGCTCATGGAGAAGGAAGATCTCCGCGATGGACACCACGTCACCGTCGCCGGCCTCATCACCAGCGTGCAGCGCAAGGTCTCCAAGGCGGGTAAGCCGTGGGCGGCGGTCACCTTAGAGGACATGTCGGGTGGTGTGGAGATCATGTTCTTCGGAGATACCTACCTCGCCTATTCGACCGTGCTCGCCAATGACGCCGTCGTCGTCATCAAGGGCCGGGCCCGCAAACGGGACGACGAGATCACCCTCCAGGCGCTCGACGTCACCATTCCCGACATCACCGCCGGCGCCGACCAACCCCTCATGCTCACCCTGCCTTCGGCCCGGTGCGTGCCACCGGTGGTGGAGCGCCTGCGGGGCATCCTCACCACCCACCCGGGGCCGTCCGAGGTGCACCTGAAACTCACCGCCCAGGGGAAGGCGACCCTCATGAGGTTGGACAACGGGCTGCGGGTGAACCGCACCCCCGCCCTGTATGGAGAACTCAAGGCCCTGCTCGGGCCGAACTGCCTGGTGTGAACAACCCCCCCGCGAGAGGGATACCAGCGGTGTGCCCCGCTCGTCCCAGCACCGGGCACACCGCAGCCCGGGTACGTGATTGGTGCGCGCAATCCTTCCCCGGGTGCTTTCCTCCGCGCAGCTTCGCCCGTAATGTAGAAGAACTGGACCAACGGCGGGAAGTGGTGTGACGTGAACAAGATCAGCTTGGCGGCGAAAGCGCGCGAATTGCTCAAGGTTGCCGAGACGGCATCCAGCGGCAGGGCGGCCGACACCATCGTGGGTGGGCACGAGAAGCGGCTGCGGCAGACCGCAGTCGCGTTGCGTCAAGGTGCCGTTATGAACGTGCAGTCCACCTCCGGGGAAGCGACCCTGTTGGTCATCACCGGTCGGCTCTGGCTGCGCGCGGGGGGTACCCGGTGGTTCGGCCGTGAATGGAGTCACCTCGTCATTCCCGATGGCCCGTTCGAGGTGGAAGGCGAAACCGACACCACGTTCCTGCTCACGGTGGCGCTGAGCCGAACCATCCAGAGTTCCGGGGGCCACGAGGACCCGGTGCGCCTCGCCGAACCCGTGTGAGGAGCCCGAGCGCCACTCTCGCCGGGGATCCAGAACGTGAACAGCGGACACGACCGGGCCGCGCGGGCCAGTAGGATGGCAACCGTGATGCGCACTATCGATCTTCGCGGTTCCACCCTTTCCCCCGAGGAACTGCGCGGGGTGCTGCCCCGCGCGGAAGTCGACGTCGGGGTAGCTATCGAGACCGTGCGTCCGATCCTCGATGAGGTTCGCAAGGGCGGCGCTGAGGCGCTCCTGGCGCTCACCGAAAAATTTGACCGCGTGCGCCCGGACTCGCTGCGCGTGCCGGCGCAGGTGATCGCGGATGCGCAGAAGCACCTCGACCCCGGCGTGCGCGACGCGCTGGTGGAATCCATCCGCCGCGCCCGAATCGCCTACGCGGCGCAGTTGCCCGAGGAACGCACGAGCGAAGTCGCTCCCGGCGGCACCGTCGAGCAACGCTGGATCCCCGTCTCCCGGGTGGGGCTGTACGTGCCCGGCGGGCTCGCCGTCTACCCCTCCTCGGTCGTGATGAACGTCGTGCCGGCGCAGGTCGCCGGGGTCGGCTCGCTCGCGGTCGCCTCACCCCCGCAACGGGAGAACGGCGGCTGGCCCGATCCCACCATCCTCGCTGCCTGCGCCCTGCTGGGGGTAGAGGAAGTGTACGCGGCGGGCGGTGCCCAAGCCGTTGGGATGTTTGCTTACGGGGTCATGACCCGTGGGGCGGACGGGGAAGTGGACCGGGCCCACAGTTGCCCACCGGTCGACGTCGTCACCGGCCCGGGGAACATTTACGTCGCTGCCGCCAAACGCGCGGTGCTGGGAACCGTGGGCATCGATTCCGAAGCGGGCACCACCGAGATCGCCGTCCTCGCCGACGACACCGCTAACCCCGCCTGGGTGGCGGCGGACCTCATCTCCCAGGCGGAACACGACCCGGCCGCCGCGTCCGTGCTCGTCACCCCCTCGGGAGAGTTCGCGGGCAAGGTCGCAGGGGCAATCACCGAACAGGCCACGACCGCCGTGCACGCCGAGCGGATCGCCACGGCGCTCGCGGGGCCGCAGTCCGGGATCGTGCTCGTCGATGACCTCGAGGCTGGCATCGCCGTCGTCAACGCCTACGCTGCTGAACATTTAGAGATCCAGACGGAAGACGCTGCCGGGGTGGCGGGCCGAATCACCAACGCGGGCGCGATCTTCGTGGGCCCCTACTCCCCGGTGCCGCTCGGGGATTACATCTCCGGCTCCAACCACGTGCTCCCCACCGGCGGGACCGCCCGCTACGCCTCCGGGCTCGGGGTGCAGGCCTACCTGAAATCGGTGCAGGTGATCGACTACTCCCGCGCGGCCCTCGCCGAGGTGACCGATCACCTCCTCGCGCTCGCGAACGCCGAGGACCTGCCTTCGCACGGCGTAGCCGCGCACCTGCGCAGATGACTGCTGGGAGAATCTTCTCCCGCCACCGCAACCCCTCGCGCCGAATCCGGGAAGGATCTACGGTAACACTATGAAATCGTTCTTTAATTTCGTCAGGGGCCTGGGTTTCTACCGCGGCCCGAACCGGATCCTTGGTGGCATCGCCGGTGGTATCGCCCGGCATTTAGGGGTCTCCCCGGCTGTCGTGCGCCTCATCATGCTCATCCTCTTCCTCATTCCCGGGATCGGCGTGGGCACCTACCTCGTCGTGTGGATCCTCACCCCGAATTCGACCGGCGGGATCCCGCTGGAGAGGTTCCTCGACGGCTACCACGGCCGAGCCTGAACCTATTCCGCCGGGCGCCCGTTCCCACGCAGGCGCGGGAACGCCCCGAGAATCGTGTCCCGTAGCGCACCCGGTTCGGTCGCGGGATCCGTGGTGCGGATGATCCCGTAGGCCATCCGGACGGCGAGGATCACGTCGTCGACGGTGAGGCCAGGCTCGATGAGGCCTGCGGCGATCGCGCGCCGCAGGGGCGCGGTCAACAATCCGCGCAGGCGCGCGATTCCGTCGTAGTCGCTCCCGACGGTGCGGGCGGAGACGACCATGTCAACGAAGGCGGTCTCGGCGATGAGATTGTCGATGAGTGCGCGCCACAGGTTGCCGAATGCCTCCGGTCCCTCGTCCTGGGCGAGGGCGGCGTATTGCTGGAAGTGCCCCTCGAACACGGCGAAGGCCAGTTCTAACCGGGTGGGGAAGTGCCGGTAGAGCACCCCTTGGCCCACGCCCGCCTCGCGCGCGATCGCGCTGAGGGGGACGTCGAAGCCGCGCGCAGCGAAGAGCCGCTTCGCAGCGTCGAGGAGGGCCGCTCGATTCTCCGCGGCCACGGCGGGCCCGCGGTTGCTGCGGCGCGGGGAGTGAGACATAATTAAAGTATATCCGGACAACAGTGTCCGGATGTCTGGGAGGTGTATCGTGGCCGGGTTTGACCAAGAATTCGACGTCGTGATCGTAGGAAGTGGTGCGGCCGCCCTCGCCGCCGCACTGGGGGCGGTCGACGAGGGCCTATCGGCGCTCATGATCGAAAGCGGGGAGAAGTGGGGTGGGAACTCCAATAAGTCCGGGGGCGGGATGTGGCTGCCGAACAACCCGCTCATGCGCGAGGACGGCGCTGGGGATTCACGCGAAGAAGCCCTTGAGTATCTCAAGGTGACGGCGAAGAACGAGTACCGTGCCACGAGCCCGGAACGCCAAGCGGCCTTCGTCGACGGCGTCGACGATTGGGTACACACCTGCGCCAGGCACGGGATCACCTTTGTGCGAGCAAAGGAGTACGCCGACTATTACCCCGAGCTCCCCGGCGGCAAGATCGGGCGCGCGCTCGAGGTATATCCGATCTCGAAGAACAGCCTCGGCCCGTGGAAACGGAACATGGCGGCCCCCGCGGCACTGCCGGTGATGACCGACGACGTCTGGCTGCTCACGCGCGCCTTCGTCACCTTCAGCGGGTTCACCCGCGGCGTGCAACTCGTGCTCCGGCTCCTGCGGGGGCTCGCGAGCGGAAAGGGGATCCTCGCGGGCATCGGCGTGGCCCTCACCGGCTCGCTGCTGCGGGCGACCGTGGGCCGCGGCAACGTGAAACTCTGGACGAAGACGCCGATGACCGATCTGGTGATGGACGGCGACCGGGTCGTGGGAGTGAAAGCCACCTCCGGCGGCCGAGAGATCACCATCGGTGCCCGCAAGGGCGTCGTGCTCGCCTCGGGCGGGTTCGACGGCAACCGAGAAAAGCGCCAAGAGCACCACGGGATCGACGGGAATCCATCCGGCGTGCTCACCAACCTCGGCGTTCCCATCGAGGTCGCCGCCGAGCACGGTGCGGCCCTGGAGCTCATGGACGACGCGTGGTGGGGCGCCTCGGTGATATCCACGAATCCGGGCGTGGAGGACCCTTCCTTCCTCGTCGGGGAACGCGCGATGCCGCATTCGATCATCGTGGATGACCCCGGGCGCCGATTCGCCAACGAAGCGGAATCGTACATCGATCTCGGCCACCACATGCTCGAACACAACAAGGACGGACGCTGGTGGATGATCGCCGACAAACGCCACCGGCGCTACCTCCGCAACTACCTTCTCGCGCCCGGGGTGAAGACGAAGCTGCGCGAGCAGGGAAGTTACGTCGAGGCGGACACGGTCGAGGAACTCGCCGGGAAGCTCGGGATGGAACCCGACACGCTGCGCGATACCGTCGATCGGTTCAACGGGTTCGCCCGGGCAGGGGTGGACGGGGACTTCGGCCGCGGAAACTCCGCCTACGACCGCTACTACTCCGACCCGCGCGTCCAGCCCAACCCCAACCTCGGAAGCCTGGCGAAGGGGCCCTTCGACGCCGTCGAACTCGTCATCGGCGATCTCGGCACGAAAGGCGGGGTCGTCACCGACGAACGCGCTCGGGTCCTGCGCGAAGATGGCAGCGCGATCGCAGGACTGTACGCCTCGGGGAACTGCTCGGCGTCGGTGATGGGTCACACCTATCCGGGCCCGGGGTCCACGCTCGGGCCCGCGGTCGTCTTCAGTCTCATCGCTGCCCGCGATCTCGCCCACACAGACGACACACGCCGAGGTGAAGGATGATGAAAATCAACGGAAACGTCTTCGTCGTCACCGGCGCCGGGAACGGGATCGGCCGGGATGTCGCCCTCGAGCTCCTATCTCGGGGCGCGCGAGTCGCCGGCGTCGATATCTCGGCCTCCGCGTTAGCGGACACCGCCGCGCTCGCCGGGGCGGGGGAACGGTTCAGCGTTCACGACGTCGATCTCACCGACCGCGAGAGCGTCAATGCTCTTCCGGGCGCAGTCGAGGCGCAGCACGGACGCGTTGACGGCCTCATCCACGTCGCCGGCGTGATTCAACGCTTCGTGCCGATCAGGGAACTCTCGACCGGAGACATTGAAGCCGTTTTCGACGTCAACCTCTGGGGCACGGTCAACGTCAACAAGGCATTCCTCGACCCGTTGCTCGCGCGCCCTGCGGCGGCGCTGGTCAATGTGTCCTCGATGGGCGGGCTCATCCCGTTTCCCGGGCAGACGGCGTACAGCGCCTCGAAAGGGGCGGTGAAGCTTTGGACCGAAGGACTGCACGCCGAACTCGCGCAGAGCAACGTCACCGTGACCGTCGTGTTCCCCGGCGCAATCGCGACCGACATCGCCCGCAACTCCGGAGCGGGCGAGACGAGCGCTGCTGGCGCAGATTCCCCGATCAAGATGACCTCGTCGACCGACGCGGCCCGGCAGATCGTCGAGGCGGTCGCGAAGGGGAAGGTGCGTGTGCGGATCGGAAACGATGCCAAACTCCTCGACCGCCTCTCCCGGGTGATGCCTACGAAGGCGATCGAGCTCATCGCGAAGAAGATGGCCTCTGCCGCCGGCGCCGCC
>CAMXUZ010000262.1 GCA_947251855.1 uncultured Ruaniaceae bacterium | reverse complement strand
GGCTCTCCACGGTGCGGGCGGCGGACGAGATCGTCGTCCTCGATGAGGGGCGGATCTTAGAGTGTGGCACGCACGAGGAACTCCTCACCCGCGGCGGTGCCTACGCCCGCCTCGTGCACGCTTCGGCCGAGGATCGCCAGCTCGCGCTGGCCTGATTCAGGCCTCCGCCGGGGCGCTGGTGTGCCACGCGGGGTTCTCCTCGATCGGGTAGGGGTGCTTCTCCCACGTCTGCCACCACGTATCCGCGCCCTCGGGGAGGTAACCCGCGGGAGCTCGCTCGAGCAGGGAACGAAGGTGCCATTTGAGCTCGCCCAACTGTTCAAGGTCGGCCGCGGGGTTCTCCTCGATGAGTTCGGGCGCGTCCGTTACGGGTGCGAATAACCGATCCTCGAGCGCCCACAGGTGTCGGCGCATATCGATGATGTCGTGGGTGAGTTGCTGGGTCTGTTCGTCCGCGCCGGTCATGATGTCCTGCGCCCGCATCCACCCGTAATCGGTGGCGATCGCGACGAGGCCGGGATCAACGGTGAGGGTGTCGTGCACGTCGATGACCGGATCGATGACGATCGCTCCCTGCGCGCGGGCGAGCCGGATCTGCAGATTCTCCAACTCATCGGGCATGATCCCGGCCGAGGAACGCATGAGGATCTCCAGCAGGTCACCGCCGGAGAAGCTCTCGACGGCGGAGGGCCCCTCCGCGCCGGAGACGATCGCGATCACGCGCCCAGCGCCGAGGCTGTAGGCGATATCGGTCGGAAGGTTCGCCCGGATCCCCCCGTCGACGTAGTGTTCCCCGCCGAGCTCCACGGGCGGGAACACCCCGGGGATGGCGCACGAGGCGGTGATCGCCTCGACGAAGTCCACCCCGGGCAGCTCCAGTGGTTGATCATTCACATCGCGCAGTTCCCCACGGCCCGTTACGTAACGCAGCTTGCCCGATTCCAACCCGACGACGCTGATGCGCAAGGTGACGGAGGAGGCGGCGAGCCGCAGCGGGTCGAACACCTCCGGCGCGAGGAGTTTCTGCACAACGGGCCCGGGGCGGAAGGCGCTCGCCTCCGAGCCGAACCCGCGGATGATCTGCTGCAGGTCCGTCGTCGCCCGCGCACCCTCCCAGAGCGCCGTCAGGGTTTCGATCGGGCTCACCGCCTTCACCTCGGTGGACGCGGCGACCTGGGCCTCCTCCTTCTTGCCGAACATGTCGGAGAAGGCCGCTTGGATCGATTGCGTGAGCGAGCGGCGGTGCGACTCCTGGCGCAGCGAAACGACCTTCATCCACGTGGGCAGGTGCGTGCGGAGTTTGCTGAACCAGGCAAGTTCTTCGAACATGTCGGAGCTGGAGTGCATGTTCGACCAGATTTCCTCCACGTGCCGCAGCGCCTCGCGTTGACTCTCGGGATCGGAGTATTGGGCGAGGGCAGAGGAGAGGATCGCCCCGGCGGAGGTGCCGGTGAAGATATCGGGAACGATCTCTTCGTAGTCGTACAGGTACGCGAGCGCGCCGATCTGGAAGGAAGCCCGGGCGCCGCCGCCGGCGAGGGCGATCGCGAGCGGCCCCTCCTCTTCTCGGGAACCGGCCCGTACCTTCGAGACCGCCTGCTTGGTGGATTCCACCAGCGGATGGAACTTCTCTCGCCACGTCATGCCCCGAGCCTAAACAATTCTTCCCGCGCGTACCTAGCGGTTCGCTACTGCAGGTGCCCGTTCACGTTCTCCTGCAGCGCCGCGAGATGGCGCCGGCGCAGCACGGGCGCGCACGCGAGCGCCGTCGCGGCCGCAATCGCTGCGGCGGCGAACACGGCGTAGAAGCCGCTGCGAGCACCGTAGGTATCGATGATCCGCCCCGCGACCGCCGAGCCCAGGGCGAAGCCTAGACCGATCGAGGTGCCTGTCCACGCGAGCCCCTCGGTGAGGCGATGACGGGGCACGAACTGTTGCACGAGGTTGTTGCCGGAGATGATGGTCGGGGCGACTGCGAAACCCGTGACGAACATTGCCGCCGCGAGGACGGGCAGGCCGGTGATGACCATGAACAGGCTGGCCCCGATCGCCACCGCGAGGATCCCGAACACGAACTGCTTCCACAGTGGCAGGAGGAAGGACCGGGTGCCGTAGAACAACCCGGACAGCAGCGAACCGGTGGCGAGCGAGGCGAGGACGAGCCCGGCGTACTCCTTCTTGCCCAGCGCCTCGGAATAGCCGATCGAGGAGACGTCCGAGGCGCCGAAGATCGTCCCCAGGCACAGGAAGATCGCGACGACGACGATCATCCCCCCGTCCGCGAGTACCGTACCCGCGCTGGACTCGCCCTCCCGGCCGAGCGTGGGCGGTTCCGTCGCGCGTTGGGCGAGGAACCAGGAGCCCCCACCCCCGGCGATGACGATCGCCGCGGCGAGGCCGGCGAGCGGATTGAACTGGGTCGCCAGGAACGTGGCGAGCACCGGTCCGGCAACGAAAACGAACTCATCCAGCACCGATTCCCACGAGTACGCCGTGTGCAGACTGCCCGGCTCGGTGATGACGTAGCTCCACCGCGAGCGAGTCATCGCCCCCATCGACCCCACGCTCGCGCCCGCTACGCCCGCGGCGAGATAGACCCACACGTGATGCGCGTGCACCCCCGCGGCGAGCCCGAGGCCCGTGAGGCCCGTCATCGCGACGGTGAGGAAGGGCCGCATCACCCTCGCCTGCCCGTACCGGTCGACGAGCTTCGCCAGTTGCGGAGCACACAGCGACTGGCTGATCGTGTAGATCGCCGCCGTCACCCCGGCCACCGTGTACGCGCCGTACACCTCCGAGGTGAGCAGGACGATCGAGATCGTCACCATCGAGATCGGGAAACGGGCGAGCACTCCCGCGATCGAAAACTGTAATGCCCCCGGATAGGCGAAGATCTTCCGGTACGGACCAAGCACACCGTGATTGTGCCAAACAAATGCCGGGAGGGGGTTTCGGGGCAGTACAGTTGGGGTAGTCAATTCTCAAGGAGCATTCATGCAAGGTGCGGATGTGCTCGCTGCGGCGATGCGCCTGCGAGCGGTGCGTGCAGCTGGGAGATTCGCGTGGGCCGGGCACTCGCTGTTACCCGCCTCCGATTCGGTGCGGGTCTCCTCCGCACGTCACGTCGCTGCGCTGTACGCCGATAACGGCCACCACGAGGATGCCGCGCAGGTGCTGCGGGCCGCGGCGCAGCGGGCGCAGGGCCCGGCGAAACGGGAACTCGACGCCGCCCGGGTGCAAGCCCA
>CAMXUZ010000261.1 GCA_947251855.1 uncultured Ruaniaceae bacterium | reverse complement strand
CGTCACCGAGATCACCCCGAGCACGATCATGGCGCAGACAGCCTCGTATTTTTCGGTTTCTATCGATGCCCTCTGCAGCGCCGACCGCTCCCGGGTGCTCGTCAACGCCCGTCAGATCGCGATGTATCTGTGCCGGGAGCTCACCGATCTCTCCCTTCCTAAGATCGGCCAGCTGTTCGGAAACCGCGACCACACCACGGTCATGCACGCCTATCGAAAGATCGCGAAGCAGATGGCGGCCAAGCACGCGACCTTCAACCAGGTCACCGAACTCACGAACAAGATCAAACAGCAATCGACCTAGCCCGGCTCAACCTTCGCGTGAGGGTTAGCTCCGCTCCCACCAGCGCTGATGCAGCTGACCTCGGAATATGTTTTGCACCTGCACAAACGCCTCTGACCTGCTCATACACAGATGTGGAAAACATTGTGGATAACGGTGGACGGCGACGTGAAAGCTGTGTATAAGTCTGTGCGTTGCTGTGCACGGACAGGGGACGCATTTTCCCCGTCCACAGGGCCGCGGTGGTTCTACACACCCTCATACACGGCTCATCCACACTGCCAAGCTCGGCCTGACCAGCAACTATGTCGGTTACTCACAAGTTCCACAGCCCCGATGATGAAGAAGAACTTATAGCTACCTAGATCCCCTGTGGACACCAACAATTGGGGCTCGGGCAACAGGGCTCGACGAACTTTTTCTTAGGCTATGGTTACGTGGCCTCGACCCGCGAAGAGCGGCTACAGTTGTCTGTGCATCAGCTACCGGTACACAGGTGCCTACGCGCTGTCGCATTTTTTCGTTATCCTCATACAACCTCATTGCTATAACGAACCGGCCCGACAAGGAGAGACCAGCACTGTGAAGTTCCGCGTTGATCGTGACGTCCTGGCAAACGCTGTGTCGTGGACGGCGCGCACTCTCCCGAACCGGCCCGCCATCCCCGTCCTTGCCGGGATCAGGATCGAAGCCTCCGAGGAAGGTTCCCTCGATCTCACCACGTTCGACTACGAGGTCTCCGCCCGCTCCCAGATCAGCGCGGAGGTGGAGACCCCCGGGGTCATTCTCGTGTTCGGGCGCCTCCTGACCGAGATTTCCAAATCCCTTCCCAACCGACCCGTGGAATTCTCCTACGACGGTTCGAAGGTCAACGTCACCTGCGGTTCCTCCCGGTTCACCCTCGGGGCGATGCAGGTGGAGGACTACCCGAGCCTGCCGGAGATGCCCGAGCAGGCGGGAACGATCGACGTCGACGATTTTTCAAAAGCCGTCAGCCAGGTCACCGTCGCGGCCGGGCGGGACGAATCGTTGCCCCTCCTGACCGGGGTGAAGATCGAGATCCGCGGCGAGCAGCTCACCTTGCTCGCCACCGACCGATACCGCCTCGCGCTGCGGGAAATCTCCTGGCAGCCCTCCTCCCCGTCGATGGAACGAGAGACCCTCGTGCGCGCCCGCGTGCTCACCGACGTCGCTCGCTCCCTGCACAGCGGGGGGAGGCTCGAGCTCTCGCTCTCGCAGAATTCCGACATCATCGGCTTCGAATCCGAAGGCAGCCGCACCACCTCGACGATGATCGACGGCGACTACCCGCCGGTGCGCCGGTTGTTCCCCGACCAGACCCCTACCCACGCCGTCGTCAACACCGCCGCCATGGTCGACGCCGTCAAACGGGTCTCCCTCGTTGCCGAGCGCAATACCCCGATCCGGCTCTCCTTCACCGAGGGGCAGGTCGTGTTGGAGGCCGGCCAGGGGGAGGAAGCACAAGCTTCCGAAGCGTTAGAGTCCCTCCTCGTCGGGGAAGACATCGAAACCGCATTCAACCCGAGCTACCTGCTCGATGGTCTGGGCGCGATCGAAACAGACTTCATTCGTTTCTCGTTCACTCACGGATCGAAACCGGTGCTGTTCACCGGTCAGGATTCCCTCGAAACCGACGATCACGATACTGATTTCAAGTATTTGCTCGTGCCGATCCGTTTCTCCAGCTAGCACCGACCGCCCGCGGGTAGGCCGCGAGCACCCCGGACGCAACGGGAAAATTGGAGGATCATGCACATCGGACTCATTGGCCTCGGCCGGATGGGAAGCAACATGCGCCGCCGGATGCGCGGCGGCGAGATCGAGGTCACCGGCTATGACCCTGCCGTTGCCGAGTCCGACGTCGACAACCTCCCCGATCTCATCGCCGCGCTGCCCGAGCGGAAAATTGTGTGGGTGATGGTCCCCGCGGGCGCGGTCACCGATTCGGTGATTGACGAGCTCGCCGGCCTCCTGAGCGCCGGCGACATCATCATTGACGGCGGAAACACGCATTTCCACGACGACCTCCGGCGGGCGCAGACGCTCTCCCAGCGGGGCATCCACTACGTCGACGTCGGCGTTTCCGGTGGTGTCTGGGGTGATGATCTCGGCTATGGGCTCATGGTCGGCGGCGACGAAGAACCGGTAGGTGCCTGTCTACCCGTCTTCGACGCCCTCCGCCCCGAAGGCCCCCGCGAAGAAGGGTACGTCCACGCCGGAGCGATCGGCGCGGGCCACTACGCGAAGATGGTTCACAACGGCGTGGAATATGGACTCATGCAGGCATACGCCGAGGGCTACGAGCTGCTTGCTTCCCGTACCGATCTCATCTCTGATGTACCCGCCGTCATCGGCGCGTGGCAACGCGGCACCGTCGTTCGTTCCTGGTTGCTGGAACTCCTCGCCCGGGCGCTCAAGGAAGACCCGGAGTTCGCTGAAATCCGGGGCTACGCCGAGGACTCCGGGGAAGGACGCTGGACGG
>CAMXUZ010000260.1 GCA_947251855.1 uncultured Ruaniaceae bacterium | reverse complement strand
CGTTCACCGACGTCATCAATCACTTGGCCGACCGCTACCGCGGCGAGGTGGATATCGTCGCGGGTGTGGAAGCGCGCGGTTTCCTGCTGTCGGCTCCGCTCGCCGTGGCGCTCGGGGTGGGGTCGCTCGTCGTGCGTAAAGCGGGCAAACTGCCTCCGCCGGTGATCTCCGCCTCCTACGACCTGCAATATGGCACGGCGGAGGTCGAGGTGTCCAAGACCGTGGTGCACCCGGGTGAACGCGTCCTGCTTCTTGACGACGTGCTCGCCACCGGCGGCACGGCGGGTGCCGCGGCCGCCCTGCTGGAAGAGGCGGGGCTGAAGGTCACCGGGATGGCGTTCCTCATGGAACTCGGGACGCTCGGGGGCCGGCAGGTGCTCGCTGACCGTGACCCGTACTCCATCCTTACGTTCTAGGCCCCTAAGCGTTCTATCATGGAAGGATGAGCGAGAAACCGACAGTTCAGAACGGTTCGGATCCGGTGGTGCCCGGTTCCCGGGTGCGTTCTGCGCTGTTGTGGTTCGGCTCCCGCGGCGCCCATTCCACGCCGCTCATCCTCGAGCCGCTCATCTCCGCACTCAAGGCGAATCACCCGAAGGCGGACACGAGCCTCATCGAACGGGCCTACGCGGTCGCCTCCCGGTCCCATCAGGGCCAGATGCGCAAGAGTGGCGATCCGTACATCACCCACCCCGTGGCCGTCGCGACGATCCTTGCCGAACTCGGCCTGACGCCGTCGACACTCGCGGCAGCTCTGCTCCACGACACGGTTGAAGACACCGACTATTCCCTAGAACAACTCACCGAAGAGTTCGGTGAGGAGATCGCGTTGCTCGTCGACGGGGTCACGAAGCTCGACAAAGTCACCTACGGGGACGCCGCGCAGGCGGAGACCGTGCGCAAGATGGTCATCGCGATGGCCCGCGACATTCGAGTGCTCGTGATCAAGCTCGCCGACCGCCTCCATAACGCGCGTACGTGGCGGTACGTCTCGGCCGATTCTGCATCCCGGAAGGCTCGGGAGACGCTGGAGATCTATGCCCCGCTCGCGCACCGACTGGGCATGAACACCCTGAAGTGGGAGCTCGAGGACCTCGCGTTCGCTGCGCTCTATCCCAAGGTGTATGAGGAGATCGTGCAGCTCGTCTCCGAACGCGCACCGGCCCGCGAGGAATACCTCGGGGTAGTGCGGGACCAGATCGTGGGGGACATGAAGGCGGCGAAGATCAAGGTCACCGTCACCGGCCGCCCCAAGCACTACTACTCGATCTACCAGAAGATGATCGTCCGCGGGCGGGACTTCGCAGACATCTACGACCTGCTCGGCGTGCGGGTACTCGTGGACAGCGTTCGGGATTGTTACGCCGTGCTCGGCGAGGTGCATAACCGGTGGAATCCTATTCCTGGCCGGTTCAAAGACTACATCGCAATGCCGAAGTTCAACATGTACCAGTCCCTGCACACGACGGTCATCGGCCCGGAGGGGAAGCCGGTGGAGATCCAGATCCGGTCCCATGAGATGCACCGCCGGGCAGAGTACGGCGTGGCGGCACACTGGAAATATAAGGAAGAGACCCGCGGGCAGCGAAGCAGCGGGGATTCCGGCGATATGCCGTGGCTGCAACAGCTGGTTGACTGGCAGCGGGAAACGGTTGATCCCAGCGAGTTCCTCGATTCCCTCCGGTATGAGATGTCCGGGACACAGGTGTACGTGTTCACACCCAAGGGCGACGTCATCGCGCTACCCGCGGATGCGACCCCGGTGGACTTCGCGTACGCCGTGCACACCGAGGTCGGCCATCGCACCGTGGGCGCGCGCGTGAATGGGCGCCTCGTTCCTCTGGATTCCACGCTGGAGACCGGGGATACGGTCGAAGTGTTCACGTCCAAGGCGCAAAGCGCCGGCCCGAGTCGCGATTGGCTCAATTTCGTGCGGAGCCCGCGGGCGCGGAACAAGATCCGCCAGTGGTTCACCAAGGAACGCCGCGAAGAGGCGATCGAATCGGGCAAGAACCTCATCGCCCGCGCGATCCGGAAGAAGAACCTGCCGATCCAGCGGCTGCTGTCGCCGGAGAACATGCTCGCGCTCATCCACGATCTGCCCTATAAGGACATCTCCGCCCTGTACGCCGCGGTCGGCGAGGGGCACATGTCACCGGAGAACGTCGTCGATCGGCTCCTGAGAGCCGTGGGCGGGGAGGAAGGCGCGCAGGAGGACCTCGCCGAGGCGACACGCCCCAGCCGGGCGCGCCCCGCGACCCGGGATTCCAGCCCGGCGATCATCGTCGGCGGCATGGCCGATACGAGTATGCTCACGAAGCTCGCCCGCTGCTGCACGCCGGTGCCCGGCGATGAGATCAAGGGCTTCATCACCCGCGGGCAGGGAGTCTCCGTCCACCGGGCAGATTGCACGAACTTGAAGAACCTCGGCACCCAGGAGGGCCGGCTCATCGCCGTCGAATGGGCCTCTGGGCAGGACGATGCGGTGTTCCTCGTCCAGATCCAGGTCGAAGCACTCGACCGCAATGGCCTGCTCTCGGACGTGACGAAGGTGCTCAGCGATAACCACGTGAACATCCTCTCCGCGAACGTGGGAACGACGACCGATCGGGTGGCCGTGCTGAGGTTCCTGTTCGAAATGGCCGAACCCTCCCACCTCGGGCACGTGCTCAGCCAGGTGCGGTCGATCGAGAGCGTCTTCGACGCCTTCCGGGTCACCGGCAGCCGCAGTGACGCTGAGAACGGGGAGAACCCCGCGGTCCACGCGCGCTACAACGTGGAGTGACGTGCGCCCCCGCGCCCACGGCGTGGCCGCGGGGGTCGAGCCGATTCAGCTCACGTCTTGGGCGGCCTTGGGCACCTGCTCCAGCCACGCCTTGCGCGCATCGAGAGCCTCTTGGGCCTTGCGGACCTTCTGCTCGTCTCCACTGCGCTCGGCCGCGGCGAGGTCATCCTCGAGGGATGCGATCGCGGCGTGAAGTTGGGCCGCCGCCCCCTCCGCCCGTTCCTGCAGTTGGGGGTCGGAACGCTTCCATTCCGCCTCCTCGGCATCGCGCACCGCTTGTTCGACGGCGCGGAGGCGGCCTTCCACCGATCGAAGTTGGCTGCGGGGCACTTTACCCGCCTCTTCCCAGCGATCCTGGATACCACGCAGTGTTGTTTTGGTGCGTTCCAGATCTTTCACGGGAACGAGTCTCTCGGCCTCCTCCAGGAGGGCGAGTTTCACCTTGAGATTCTCCTCGAACTCCGCGTCGAGCGCCTCGTTGTGGCCTTGGCGAGCCCCGAAGAACACGTCCTGAGCTGCCCGAAAGCGGGCCCACAGCGCGTCGTCGTCCTTGCGTGAGGCGCGGCCCGCCGCTTTCCACTCATCCATGAGCTGCCGGTACGCCCCGGAGGTGGGGCCCCAGTCCGTGGAGTTCTGCAGCGCCTCTGCGCGCTCGATGAGTTTCTCTTTGATCGCTTTCGCTTCCGCGTGCTTGCGGTCGAGTTCGGCGAAGAATTGGCGCCGGCCCCGATCAAAGGTGGAGCGGGCAGCTGAGAACCGCTTCCACAAGCCATCCTCGGTCGGTTTGTCGATCCGAGCTCCGGTGCGTTGCGCATGCTTCCATTCGTCGAGGAGACTACGGAGCCGGTCTCCCTGCTGGCGCCACTGCATGGAGGCGGGGTCGGTCGCGGCGATCGCCTCGGCCCGCTCAACGATCTTCGTGCGTTTGCTCAGCGCCTCGGCTTTCGCCGCCTCCCGTTCCGCCGCGAGGGTCTCCTTGCGCTCGGCAACTTTGCCGCGTAGTTCGTCAACCTTGCCTCGGAGCGTATCGAGATCCCCAACCGCAGCCGGTTCCTTGAGAGAGTCATCCAACGCGGCGAGCCCGGTATCAAGGTCGCGCGCGGAAAGCCCCGGAAGCCGGGTTTCGAACAGCGCCACCTGGGCCTTCAGGTCGAGGTAGCGGCGCACGTACAAGGAGAGCGCCTCCTCCTCCGAGACGCCCGGGTATTGGCCGACCACCCGCTCGCCAGCGGCTTCGACGACGCTGACGTTTCCCTCGCTGTCCACTTGGCCGAACTTCCTCGCTTCGGCGACGTCGATGGGGTCGAGCGCGGGTTCGGCGGCATCCGTGGTGCTCGGCGGCGCCGCGGGCACCGGCACGCTGGGCTTGGGAAGTGCCGAGGGGGGAGGGATGGTTGCGGGTGTGGGCCGCGGCGTGGGGGCAGGGACGCCAGCCCCGGGCGCAGATGGTCGAGTTTCTGGCGTTGGCGCTGATTCTGGTTGCTGGTTCTGTTGCTCGGTCATTTGACCTCCACACTTTCGATGATGACGCGTGTCAATGGACGCCCATCCATTGAGCCGTCGACGGTTCCCGCTTCTCCGATGTCGTGCAATAACTCTAGTCCGGAGGTCGTCGCTCCCATAACGGAATAGCCGCCTGCCTGATCAGAAGGAAGCACGACGTCGTCAAAAACGAGAAAGAACTGTGATCCCATGGATTCCCCATCTCCACCGACCCGCGCCATCGCAACTGTCCCGGCGTGGTAGAGGTCATCGTCGGGCGCGTTCTCGATCGGCCCGAACTGGTAATCCGGCCCACCGGTTCCGGTTCCACTGGGATCCCCGCATTGCAGGAGTGAATCGGGTAGTAACCGGTGGCATTCGGTGTCCTCGAAGAACCCTTCTTCGGCGAGATGAATGAAACTCGCGACGGCCTGGGGTGCCGACGCGCCGTCAAGGGAGAGAGCGATCTCGCCCACGGAGGTGTGCAGAACCGCGTCCCACGTCCTGCCTTGCGCATCTGCAGCCGGCGGGGGAGCCGGGGAGTCGCCTGCGGCGGGGGTATTGCTCCCGCCGATGAGCGAAACGGCCACGCCAATTCCGACGATCACGGCAGCGAGGGCACCGATCGTCCACGCGCGGCGGCCCGCACGCGTTCGCCCAGTTTCCGCTGTCATTTCCACCTCGTTTCAGCGCACTAGTCTATGGGCGAAAACCGCGCCGAACACTCAATCCGTGTCACGGAGTGATCACGTTCTGGAAACACGCCCGGCTCCGAGAGTGGAAGAATGGCAACCATGAGTCGAATCAGCCCTCTTTCAGGTTTCCCCGAATGGTTGCCGAACCAGCGAATCGTCGAAAGCCACATCGTTTCCACATTGCGCCGCATCTTCGAGCTGCACGGCTACGCGGAGATCGAAACCCGCGCGGTGGAACCGCTCGAGCATCTGCTCGCCAAGGGGGAGACATCCAAGGAGGTCTACCTGCTGCGACGGTTGCAGGAGGATTCGCAGGAACCAGAGTCCGACACCCTCGGGCTCCACTTCGATCTCACTGTTCCGTTTGCCCGTTACGTGATTGAGAATGCGGGCAAGCTGCACTTCCCGTTCAAGCGCTACCAAATCCAGAAGGTCTGGCGTGGCGA
>CAMXUZ010000259.1 GCA_947251855.1 uncultured Ruaniaceae bacterium | reverse complement strand
GTTAGGGACCCTCGACGACGAGGATACGACGCGGCAGATCGCCGCCGCATACGGGCGCCTCATCGCCGTCGCGGGCATCGACGTCGCCCTCGGGCCGGTGTTGGACGTCGCGAGCGAACCGCTCAACCCGGTCGTCGGGGTACGCTCCTTCGGCGCCGATGCGGCGCTCGTCGGGCGGCACGGCCGCGCCTTCGTCGAAGGGCTTCGCGAGGCAGGGGTCACCTCGGTCGGCAAGCACTTCCCCGGCCATGGCGCCACGAACATCGATAGTCACGTGGGGCTGCCGACCCTCACCGCTGACCAGGAGACGTTGCGAGACCGGGACGAACAACCCTTCATGGACGCCGGGCCCGACGGGGTGACGGTCGCCCACGTCGTCGTTCCCGAACGGGGCCCGGACCCCGCGACCCTGTCGAGGTGGGCGTACCAGGGAGCCCGCGACCTGGGCTATCCCGGCCCGCTCGTCACTGACGCCCTCGGGATGCGCGCGATCACCCAGTCGTTCGAACTCGGGGAAGCCTGCGTGCGGGCGCTCGCGGCCGGCGCCGACCTCTTACTCCTCGACGCGCCCCACCAATCGAGCGCCGAGGCCGACTTCTATCGCGCGCGGGCGGCGATCGAGCAGGCTGTCGCCTCCGGGCGGTTGAGCGAATCCGCGCTGCGGGAATCCGCCCGGCGCAATGCGACGCTGCGAAGGAAGCCCGAGGATCCCTTGCCCGCGCGGTGGCCGGGAATCGAGCGTGCCGAGGCCGCCCGCACCGAACTTGCCCGGCTCGGCCGCCGAGTCGCGACCGCGTCGCTGCGATCCCATGGGGACGTTCGCGTGACCGGGGCCGCGGTAGTGTTCGACGCGCGCCGGGGAGTCAACTACGCCTCCGGGAACCTTGGCAATCCCCTCCTTTCCGCTTTCGCCGCCGAGGGGATCGAGGCAGCCCCCGGGAGGACCGGTGCCGAGATCAGTGCCGGCAGCCGGGCGATCGTGCTCACTCGAAACCCGGTCAGCGACCCGCAGGAAGCGCACGCGCTCGCCGGCGTCCTCGCCGCGCATCCCGGCGCGCTCGTCGTCCACGGCGGGGTGATGAGCGCTGCTCCCGAGGCGACGAACCTCATCGCGATGCACGGGATCGGGGCTGTCAACGCCGCCGCCGCGGTGAACCTGATGGGCAGTAGCGGATGAGGGTGCTGGGAATCCTTTCGGGCACGTCCATCGGCGCCATCGACATGGCCGTCGCGGAACTCACCGCAGACGAAGAGATCCTCACGATGACCTTGCACTGGCATGGCGAGTATCCCTGGGACCCCGAGCTCCGGCAACGGATCCTCGGCGTCACCCCGCCGGCCACGAGCGACGCCGGGATGTGGGCGAGGCTCGATGCTGAAGTGGGCCAGGAGTTCGGCCGCGCCGCACGCAGCGCGATCGCGCACGCGGGGCCCGTCGACCTCATCGCCAGCCACGGGCAGACCCTGTACCACTGGGTGGAGGAGGGCGAGGTCAAGGGCACTCTGCAGATCGGCAACCCCGCCTGGATCCACGCGGCCACGGGCAGCCCGGTCATCTCCGACTTCCGTTCCGCGGACGTCGCGGCGGGCGGCCAGGGCGCGCCCCTCGCGTCAACGCTTGACCAACTCTGGCTGGGTGATCGCCCCACCGCGGCCCTGAACCTCGGCGGGATCGCCAACATCACCATTGTCGATGGCGGCGCCGTGACGGGAGATACCGGGCCCGCGAACTGCCTCATCGATGCCGCGGCGCGGCGCTTCCTCGGGCGCGCCCGCGATGAGAACGGGGAGGTGGCCCGTTCCGGCCGGATCAACGCCGACGCGCTCGAGGTGCTCCTCGCCGACCCGTTCTATCGGCGTCCGATGCCCAAATCGACCGGCACGGAGTACTTCCACGCCGAGTACGTGCGCGACCGCCTCGGGTCCCTCCACCTCGAAGGGCCGGATCTGTTCGCCACGCTGACCGAACTCACCGCTCGCACCGCTAGCGAGGCGATCAACGCCTTCGCCCTCGAGAGGGTCGTCGCATCCGGGGGCGGGACGCGAAACCCGTTCCTCCTCGAGCGACTCCGGGCGCACCTCGAGGCTCCGCTCATGCTCACCGACGATCTCGGGCTCCCCGCGGACGCCAAAGAGGCCTACCTCTTCGCCTTGCTAGGCTACCTCTCGGCCCGCGGCCAACCTGGGGTCGTTCCCGGCCGCGCAGGAAGGACGGCGACGGGCGCCGAGCGAGCATCGATCCTGGGGGTAGGCACCCCAGTCGCCACGGAGAGGCCCGCAGCCAGGGCGCGGCGGGTGCGAGTGCAAAAGGAGAACGCACAATGGTAGCAACCGGTGATCTGCACTGGAGTACCGAGCAACCGAATCCGGCATCGCTCGACCTCGACACCCGATCGACGGCCGACATCGTCGAGACCCTCCTCAGCGCCGACGCCAGCGTCGCCGCAGCTGTCGCTGCGGTCGGGCCCGAGATCGCCGCCGCAGCCGAGCTCGTGGTGGAGACGTTCACCCGCGGCGGAACCGTGCACTACGTGGGTTCGGGAACCTCCGGGAGGATGGGCGTGCTCGACGCCGTCGAACTGCTCCCGACCTTCAACGTCGACGATTCGCAGGTCCGCGCCCACCTGGCGGGCGGGCTACAGGCGATGACCCTCGCAGTGGAGGGCGCGGAGGACGACGATGCCGCCGGGGAGGCGATCGCGCAGGAGGCGGGAGCCCGCGACCTCATCGTTGGACTCACCGCCTCCGGACGTACCCCGTTCGTCCGCGGCGCCCTCGCGAGAGCAACGAGCCGAGGGATCCCCACCGTTCTCGTCTCCACCAACCCGGCCGCCCCGCTCACCGCGCTCGCCCACATCGCGATTCTGCCCGATACCGGGCCCGAGGTGCTCACCGGTTCCACCCGCCTGAAAGCGGCGACGGCGCAGAAGATGGTGCTCAACGCCCTTTCGACGGCGGCGATGGTCCGGCTCGGTAAGGCCTACAGCAACCTCATGATCGACATGATCCCGACGAACGAGAAGCTCCACATCCGCTCGGTGGGGATCCTGCGGCAGGCGAGTGGGGTGAGCGAGGAGCGTGCGAGGGCGGCCCTCGAGGAGGCGGAGGGGGTGGTGCGAGTGGCGCTCGTGTCACTCCTGGCAGGCGTGGACGCGACGACCGCGGGCGAGGCCCTCGCGCGCCATCGGCCCAACCCGCATCGCGAACGCGACCCATCGGGCATTCGCAGTGCCGTGCGGGAGTTGGAGAGGACCCTAGGATGAGTGGACTGGCGATCACGGCGCGGATCCGCGGGCAGCTCGACCAGTTGGGCGAGGCGCACCGGTTGGTGGCCAAGACGATCCTCGCCGCCCCGGCCGAATGCGCCGCGATGTCGATCCGCACCCTGGCGCAGACGGCAGGGGTATCGCAAGCGACGGTGAGCCGGTTCTGCCGAGTGTTCGGCCTCCACGGGTATCCCGAGCTGCGGCTCGCGCTCGCGGCCGAACAGGGCCGCTCCGCCCCACCCCAGGCCGAGGGTGATATCGCCGAGGGCGATGACCTCGCCTCGGTGGTGCGGAAGATCGCCCGGTTGGACGCGCAGGCCGTGGTCGACACCGCGCACCTGCTGGACCTGGAGAACCTGAGCGGGGCCATTGACGCCTTATCGCGCGCTCACCGCACGTGCATCTACGCGGTCGGCGCCTCCGCCGTCGTCGCCGCCGACCTCGCCCAGAAGCTCACTCGGATCGGCAGGGGAGCGTTCGCCTACGGCGATGCGCACATGGGGATCACCTCCGCTGCTGTTCTCGGCCCCGAGGACGTGGCGGTCGCGTTCTCTCACAGCGGAACGACGGCGGATACGTGCGCGATGCTACTCACCGCCAAGGATCAGGGCGCGGTGACGATCGCCGTCACCAATAATGCCTCCTCACCGCTGGCACGGATGGCCGATCACACCCTGTTGACGGCGGCGCATGAGGCGGTGTTCCGCTCCGGGGCGACGGCCTCCCGGTTGGCGCAGCTCGTCGTCGTCGATTGCATGTTCGTGGGGCTCGCGCAAGCAACGTTCGCCCAGTCCCAGACCGCGCTGGAGGCGACCTATCACGCCGTTCGCCAACGGGGAATCTCGCCTGGAAAGACCGACGAGAAGGACGGATCTGTCGCGCCCGGATGACGCGGCGCCTCCCGTGTGGCAAGACACGCGCCTCAGGCACTGGCGGATCCGGCATCGGTAGTGTGCAATGGATGGGTAGCCCAGGCGAGAGGAAGTAAGAACTGATGAGTCGTGTTGGAGAAGGTGCTGACCTGCTCACGTGCTCCTTTTGTGGCAAGTCCCAAAAGCAGACGAAGCGGCTGATCGCCGGGCGCGGCGTCTATATCTGTGTGGAATGCATCGAGCTCTGCAACGAAATCATCGCCGAGGAACTCGCCGAAGACACCGAAACCGAGATCGTCGAACTGCCCAAGCCGCGGGAGATCTACGAACATCTCCAGGAATACGTGGTTGGTCAGGAGCGCGCGAAACAGTCCCTCGCCGTCGCGGTCTACAACCACTACAAGCGTGTGCGTGCCGGCGGGAAATTCCCCTCCGAGGACGAGGTGGAACTCGCGAAATCGAACGTGCTCCTCATCGGCCCCACCGGGTGCGGGAAGACCTACCTCGCCCAGACCCTCGCCAAGCGGCTCAACGTGCCCTTCGCGCTCGTGGATGCGACCGCCCTCACCGAGGCGGGATATGTGGGGGAGGACGTGGAGAATAT
>CAMXUZ010000258.1 GCA_947251855.1 uncultured Ruaniaceae bacterium | reverse complement strand
CCCGGCGCCCGTGCGCGCGTGCTGGACCTGGGCCCCTTCGGGGTTGGAGGTGAGCGCGAGGAGGAACACTCCGCGGGAGTTCTCCCGCGCGGTCGCGACCGCTGCGGCGAGGGAGCCCACGCCGAGGTATGGGGACAGGGTCAGGGCATCCCCGGCGAACGGGCCGCCCTCGCGCAGGAATGCGTCCGCGTATCCGGCCATCGTCGAGCCGATGTCGCCGCGTTTCGCGTCGACGATGCACAACACGCCCCGTTCCCGGCACGTGTGCACGACCTCCTCCAGCGCCGCCATGCCGGCAGATCCGTGGCGTTCGAAGAACGCGCTCTGAGGCTTCACCGCAGCGACGTGCCCGCTGACCGCCTCGAGGGTGGTCCGGGCGAAATCTCGCGCGCCCGCCGCCGTGTCGGCCAGGCCCCACGACTCCAGGAGGGCAGGGTGGGGGTCGATCCCCACGCACAGCGGCCCGCGCCGTGCCATCGCAGCAGCGAGCCGGTCCCCGAAACTAGCCATGGGCCACGCTCCCGTGCGCCGCGGTACGCTCGATCCGCGCGGCATCGTGATCCTGCAGCGAAGTGACCTCGAAGGCCCCCCGACGGATCACCTCGATCGCCTGCACCGCGGCGGTGAATTGTTGGACAGTCGTGGTGATCGCCTTATCCGCGGCTGTCGTCGCGGTGCGGATGTCGTAACCGTCGGCGCGGGTGCCCTTGGAGCCGGGGGTGTTGATGACGAGGTCCACTCCCCCCTCGTTGATGAGGTCGATGATCGTCCCCTCGCCGCCCGGGCCGGGCCCGTCGGAGGCTTTGCGAACGACCGTCGCGGCGATTCCGTGGCGTTGCAGCACGCTCGCGGTGCCCTCGGTGGCGAGGATCGTGAAGCCCATCTCGACGAGTTTCGCGGTGGGCAGCCCGATCGCGCGCTTATCCCGGTCGGCGACGGAGACGAACGCGGTCCCGTGCGTGGGCAGCCCGCCGAAGGCGGCGGCTTGGGATTTCGCGAATGCGAGGGGGAAGTCGGCGTCGTACCCCATCACTTCCCCCGTGGAGCGCATCTCCGGGCCGAGCACGGAATCGACGACCTGCCCCGAGGCGGTGCGGAAGCGCTTGAACGGGAGCACCGATTCCTTCACGGCGATCGGTGCTGCCGGATCGGGCAGCACCGCGTCGTGGCCCGGAAGCATGCCGGCCGAACGCAGTTCGGCGATCGTCTCCCCCGCCATCACCCGCGCGGCCGCTTTCGCGAGCGGCACACCGGTGGCTTTGGACACGAACGGAACGGTCCGGGAGGCCCGCGGGTTCGCTTCGAGCACGTACAAGGTGTCGGAGGAGAGCGCGAACTGGATGTTCAACAGCCCCCGTACGCCCACTCGGTGAGCGATCGCGTGGGTGGATTCCCGGATATGCCGGATCATCGAGTTCGACAACGTGATCGGCGGGAGCACGCAGGAGGAGTCCCCGGAGTGGATCCCTGCTTCCTCGATGTGTTCCATCACGCCGCCGAGGAAGAGTTCCTCGCCGTCATAGATCGCATCGACATCGATCTCGATAGCTTGGTCGAGGAACCGGTCGACGAGGACGGGGGCGGGCAGGATCGCATGTTCGGCGGCGACTCCCGTCGCCCGGGAGATGTAGTCGATGAGGTGGTCGTCGTCGTACACGATCTCCATCCCCCGCCCCCCGATGACGTAGGAGGGGCGCACGAGCACCGGGAAGCCGATCTGGTCGGCGATCTCCCGCGCCTGCTGCAGCGAGATCGCGGTGCCGAAGGCGGGGGCGTTGAGGCCTGCTTCCAGCAGGACCTGGCCGAACTGGCCCCGATCCTCCGCTGAGTCGATCGCCTCGGGCGGGGTGCCGAGGACGGGGACCCCCGCCTCTTGCAGCCGCGCCGCGAGTGACAGCGGGGTCTGGCCCCCGAGTTGCACGATGACTCCGGCAACCGGCCCGGCGGCGAGTTCGGCGTAGTACACCTCGAGCACGTCTTCGAACGTCAGCGGTTCGAAGTACAGCCGGTCGGAGATGTCGTAGTCGGTGGAAACCGTTTCCGGGTTGCAGTTGATGAGCACGGTTTCGAACTTCTCCCCCAGCGCCATCGTCGCGTGCACGCAGGAGTAGTCGAATTCGATCCCCTGCCCGATCCGGTTCGGCCCCGAGCCGAGGATGATGACGGCGGGTTGCTCCCGGGGTGGGACTTCGGTCTCGGCGTCGTAGGAGGAGTAGAAGTAGGGCTCCTGGGCGGGGAACTCGCCCGCGCAGGTGTCTACCGTCTTGTACACCGGTCGCAGCCCGTAGGCGTAGCGGACCTCGCGCACCGTGTCCTCGGCGATACCACGAATCTCCGCGATCTGCCGGTCGGAGAACCCGTGCCGTTTCGCCCGGCGCAGGGTCTGCTCATCCAGGGCCCGGGCCGCGCCGATCTCGTCGGCGATCTGTTGCAGGAGGAACATCTGGTCGACGAAGAACGGGTCGATCCTCGTCGCCTCGAAGATCTGCTCTCGGGTAGCACCGCCCCGGATCGCCTGCTGCAGATCCACCAGGCGGTGGTCGGTGGGCACCCGGGCGGCCTCGAGGAGTTGTTCGACGACGCCGGCGGCGGGCGCCTCCCCGCGCCAGTGGAAGGAGGAGTCGGCGGTGTCGAGGGACCGGAGCGCCTTTTGCAGGGCCTCGGTGTAGTTGCGCCCGAGGGCCATCGCCTCCCCCACGCTCTTCATCGTCGTCGTGAGAGTGGGATCGGCTGCCGGGAACTTCTCGAACGTGAACCGGGGCACCTTGACCGCGACGTAGTCCAGCGCAGGCTCGAACGAGGCGGGCGTGGTGCCCGTGATGTCGTTGGTGATTTCCGCGAGGGTGTAGCCCAGGGCCAGGCGAGCCGCGATCTTCGCGATCGGGTAACCGGTGGCTTTGGAGGCGAGCGCCGAGGAACGGGAGACGCGGGGGTTCATCTCGATGACGACGACTCGCCCGTTCTCGGGATTGACGGCGAACTGGATGTTGCAGCCGCCGGTGTCCACCCCGACCTCCCGGATCACCGCGATGCCGATGTCCCGCAGGTTCTGATACTCCCGGTCGGTGAGGGTCTGCGCGGGCGCGACGGTGACGGCGTCGCCGGTGTGCACCCCGACGGGGTCGACGTTCTCGATCGAGCACACGACCACGACGGTGTCGGCATTGTCACGCACGAGTTCCAGTTCGTACTCCTTCCAGCCGAGGATGGACTCCTCCAGGAGCACCTCGGTGGTCGGTGAGTAGTGCAGCCCGGCCCCGGCGATGGAGCGCAGTTGCGCCTCATCGAAGGCGATGCCCGAGCCGAGTCCGCCCATCGTGAACGAGGGGCGCACGACGAGTGGGTAGCCGAGGTCCTCGGCCGCGGCGAGGCAGTCGTCCATCGAGTGGGCGATCCGGGAGCGGGCGACCTCCGCGCCGCAACGTTCCACGACCCCTTTGAAGGCATGGCGGTCTTCACCGGCGTGGATCGCCTCCACCCGGACGCCGATGAGTTCGACGTCGTATTTCGCCAGCACGCCCGCATCATGGAGGGCGATGGCGGTGTTGAGCGCCGTCTGCCCGCCGAGCGTGGCGAGGATCGCGTCGGGGCGTTCCTTGGCGATGATCGATTCCACCACCTCCGGGGTGATGGGTTCGACGTAGGTGGCGTCGGCGAACTCCGGGACGGTCATGATCGTGGCCGGGTTGGAGTTGACGAGGATGACCCGCAGGCCCTCCTCCTTCAGCACGCGGCAGGCTTGGGTGCCCGAGTAGTCGAACTCCGCGGCCTGGCCGATGACGATGGGGCCGGAGCCGATGACGAGAA
>CAMXUZ010000257.1 GCA_947251855.1 uncultured Ruaniaceae bacterium | reverse complement strand
CTTCGGCCGTCGCGAGCGAAACCAGGTCAACGGCGGCCCGGTTGTCGGTGATCTCCAGCGGCGCGCGGGTGACCAGCCGCGAGAGGATCTCCTCAACGCTTTCCACCGCGGCGAGATCGATCTCCTCCCCGGCCTTGGGTTCCAGAAGCTGGTGCACGGGGTCGAGGGTGAGGTGGGGGCGGCCCAACTGCTCGCCGAGATTCTCCAGGTCGAGGGTCCCCCGCGCCTGGGGGGCTCCGCGGAAGACCTCCCGCACGAGCTCCGGTTCCAGCCCGATGATGTGGAAGCGCCGGCTGCCCTGATAGGCGCGGTATTCCGCGACCCCGCTTTCGAGAAGGGTCGAATAGACCGCGGCCGTGAGCTCTTCGAGGTAGGTACCCGCGCCCTCCTCGCCGGCGATCGCCTCGCCGTGGTAAGGCACGACCGCCTCGGCGCCTGCGGCGAGGAGCCGCAGCACGTGCACGGGTTCGACGGCGTCGCCCGCCTCGGCGAGGAGGCTCACCCGGCCCCGGTTGCCGGTGCGCAGCAGGTGTTCGTGCGCGGTGGCGGCGAGCAGCAGGGAGGGGACGGCGATGCTCGTGCCGCTTTGCGCGCCGCGGTTGCTCAGCAGGAGGACCTGCGCTCCGGCGTCGATCGCGCGATCAACATCCGAGCGCACGTTGTCGAGGGCCTCGCGCATCCCGGTCCTCGCCGAGGAGCCGGTGGGATAGACCCCGGTGATCGAATGCACCTGCAGGTGCTCGCGCAGGATCTGCAGACCGCCGGTGGCGAGCACCGGCCCGGGCAGCGAGACCTTCCGCGCGTGCTCGGGGCCATCGCGCAGCACGTTACGTTCGGGGCCGAGGAAGACTTCCCGGGGCGCGGGCACGGCGACGGCGTCGATATACGGGGTGGTGAGCTGGGAGCGCTGGGATCGGAAACGGTCGAAGAAGGTGAGTTGGCGGGAGGCCACCCGGTTCGGGGCGAGGCCCTTACCGGCGGCGAGATCGCGCACCGCCTCCGCGCCGGCCGCGGTGAGGTGGTAGGCCGGGTCGACCTCGGCCGAGGGGTGCGGTTCGGCGAGTCGGAACGCGTCGCCGGCGGCGATCTCGGTGAGGTTCTCCCGCAGCCACTGCCCGTAGGGGTGCTTGGAGGCGATCTGGGCACGCACGGCGTCGGAGGGCAGCAGGTTGCCCACGACCGTGTCGACGGCGATGAGCTCGCCGGGGGCGAGCCGGCCCTTCTTCGTGATCGTCGAGGGGTCCAGATCGACCACCCCGGTCTCGGAGGCGAACACGACGAGCCCGGTTTCGGTCACCCAATACCGCCCGCTGCGGGTGCCGTGGCGGTCGAGGACCGCGCCCACGAGGTAGCCATCGGCGAAACACGTCACCCCGGAACCTTCCCACGGTTCGACGACGGTGGTGCAGTAGTTGTAGAAGTCCCGTTCGGGTTCGCTCATCCGGTTTCCCCACTGTTCGGGGATCGCCATCCGCAGCGCGTGGGTGAGTTGGCGCCCCGAGCGGTGGAGCAGTTCGACGAACTCATCGAGGCTGCCTTCGGCGGTGCGTTCCTCAGGAACGGCGCGCAGGCACGAACCGAGCAGGTCCGATTCCATGAGCGGCAGGCGCGCATCGAGCCACGTCCGGTTCGCAGGGTAGGAGTGGATAGCCCCGTCGTGAGCGAGGATGCGGTGCGGTTGGGCCTGGTTCCACGACTCGTAGTGGCTTCCCTGGCAGGAGTGGACGACGGCGATCTCGGTTCGGTACAGCGGATCGGCGAGGTCGGCGTAGAACACCGCGAGCCGCGGGGCAGGAACGAGCCCCTTGTACACGATCGTCGTGCGCGACAGCGAGGCGAAGTAGGCGTGGGACTTCTGCTCCACGCGGCGCCGGAGGCGGTACAGGCCCGCGTCGATCTCCACTTGGGAGACCTCGGCGGCGGGGAAGAGCACCACCTGGCGCATCGCGGGCATGAGCGCCCGGGGTTCCATCTCGACGATCGTGTCGTTGATCGGCACCTCTCGCCAGGTGAGGACGGCGAACCCCTCTTCGGCGGCGATCTCGGTGATGAGCTCCTGTTCTGCTTGCACTTCCTGCAGGAAGGCGAACCCGACGGCGTAGCGGCCGACCGGGGGCAGATCGGAACCGATCTCGGCGCGCAACACCCGATCGGGGATGTGGGTGAGCACCCCGCTCGCCTGCGAGCACCCGTGGTGGAGGTTCTCCAGAGCGGCGAGGGCGGTGTCGAGGACGTCCCGCCCGGGGGTGCCGCGCAGGGTCGCGACGAAGGCGACTCCTTCGTGGCCGGAGTGGACGGCGGGAGTTTGGGCAGAGCCACGTTGGTTCGTTTGTCGAACCTTACTCATCCGCGGCGTCCTTCCCTCTCGTCGATCATCGGTGGGGACGTCGCTGGCCCTCATCTCACTGTATCGACCTTGCCTGGAGTTTTCGACTCGTCGGCAAGGCTGTTACCGAACCGTATCCTCACCCTCGGTTTCCGCTTCCGCTTCCTCGGGTTCTCGGCCGGGGAGCCATGCGCCGTCTTCCCGGGGGCCCTTGCGGCGAAGGATGAGGACCATCGCGACCGAGACGGCGAACACCAGCAGCGAGACCCATACGTTGAGGCGCAGGCCGAGGATGTGTTCGGCCGTATCGATGCGGAGCATTTCGATCCACGAACGCCCGGCGGTGTAGAAGGCGACGTAGAGCCAGAACACCCGCCCGTGCCCCAGGCGCCAGCGGCGGTCAACGGCGATGAGGATCGCGGCTGCGGCGAGGTTCCACAGCAGTTCGTAGAGGAACGTCGGGTGGAAAAGGGTACCGGTGGGATAATCCAACCCCTGCGCCGCGAGCGCTGTGTCGGAGATCTGCAGGCCCCAGGGAAGGTCGGTGGGCGCCCCGAACAGTTCCTGGTTGAAGTAGTTCCCGATCCTGCCCACGGCCTGGGCGATGAGGATGCCGGGCGCGAGGGCATCGGCGAAGACGGTCAGCCGCAGCCCCTTGGAGCGTAGATACCACCACGCCACGCCCGCGCCCGCGGGGATGGCGCCCCAGATGCCGAGGCCCCCTTCCCAGATGTACAGCGCCTTGATCGGGTCTCCGTCCGGCCCGAAATACGCGGCCGGTGAGGAGATCACGTGGTAGATCCGCGCGCCGATGATGCCGGCGGGCACGGCCCACATCAGGGCGTCGACGAGCACTCCCTCGGGTCCCCCCCGTTCGCGGTATCGGCGCGAGGCGAGCCACCCGCCGATGAGGATCCCGGTGATGATGGCGATCGCGTAGGCCCGCAGTGGCAGGGGCCCCACGTACCAGACGGCTTCCGATGGGCTGGGGATTCCGTTCATCGCGTGGCCCGGACGCCGCGGGCGAGGTCGGTGATGAGGTCCTCCACCGCCCCGAGCGCCTTCGCCTCGTCCTCCGACGACGCGAGCGCTTTGACGGCTGCCGATCCCACGATGACCCCGTCGGCGTAGGCGGCGACCTGGGCGGCTTGTTCGGCGTTGGATACGCCCAGACCCACGCACACCCGTGGCGCGCCGGCGGCCCGGCAGCGCTGAACGAGTTCCTCCGCGGCCTGCCCCACGCTCGCCCGAGTGCCGGTGACTCCCATCGTCGAGGCGGCGTAGAGGAAACCCCGGCCCGCCGCGGCGGTCATCTTCAGCCGTTCGTCGGTGGAGGAGGGGGCGACGACGAACACCTTGTCGAGGTCGTGTGCGTCGGCGGCAGCGCTCCATTCGCCCGCTTCGTCCGGGGTGAGGTCGGCGGTGATGAGGCCCGCTCCCCCATGCTCGGCGAGGTCGGCAGCAAAGCGGTCCACGCCGTAGCGGAATACCGGGTTGTAATACGTCATCACGAGGGTGGGTGCCCCCGTGTGGGATACCTCCCGGACCGCGGTGAAGACGTCAGCGATCCGCACCCCTTGCGCGAGGGCCTGTTGGGCGGCCGCTTCGATCACCGGCCCATCCATCCCCGGGTCGGTGTAGGGCAGGCCGAGTTCGATGATGTCGGCGCCCGCCGCGATCGCGGTCCTGGCGGCCTTGATCGATAGATCGAGGTTCGGGAACCCCACGGGAAGGTAGATGATGAGGGCGGCACGGTCTTCGGCCTTCGCCGCGTCAATCGCGGCAGCGGTCTGGCTCACTGCTCGCTCCCTTCGGGGTAGAGGTCGAACCAGCGGGCCGCCGTTTCCACGTCCTTATCGCCGCGGCCGGAAAGGGAGACGAGCAGATACGTCGTTTCCGGTTCGGCCCCGGCCTCGGCCAACTCTCTGCCGAGGTCGAGGGTCGCGGCGAGCGCGTGCGCCGACTCGATCGCGGGCAGGATCCCCTCGGTGCGGGAGAGCAACGCGAAGGCCGACATCGCGGCGGCATCGGTGATCGGCCGGTATTCCGCCCGGCCCTGGGAGGCGAGGTAGGAGTGTTCCGGGCCGACCCCGGGATAGTCCAACCCGGCGGAAATGGAGTGGGAGGCCACGGTTTGGCCGTCCTCGTTCTGCAGCAGGTAGGACTTCGCGCCGTGGAGCACCCCGGGGCTGCCTTTGGTGATCGTCGCGGCGTGCTTATCGCTCTCGACACCCTCGCCGGCGGCTTCGGCGCCGATGAGGCGGACGTCGTCGTCGAGGAATGCGTGGAAGATCCCCATCGCGTTAGATCCCCCGCCCACGCAGGCGATGACGGCGCTCGGCAACGCCCCGATCTCCTCGGCGAGTTGGGCTTTGGCTTCCTCACCGATGATTTTTTGCAGGTCGCGCACCATCTCCGGGAACGGGTGCGGGCCGGCGACGGTACCGAAGATGTAGTTCGTCGTCTCCACGTTCGTCACCCAGTCGCGGAAGGCCTCGTTGATCGCGTCCTTCAGGGTCCGGGAGCCGGTCTCCACGGCGATGACCTCCGCGCCGAGCAGGCGCATCCGGGCGACGTTGAGCGCTTGGCGTTCGACGTCGACGGCGCCCATGTAGATCGTGCATTCGAGCCCGAACAGGGCGGCCGCGGGCGCGGTGGCCACCCCGTGCTGGCCCGCGCCGGTCTCGGCGATCACGCGCTGTTTGCCGACCTTGCGGGTGAGCAGCGCTTGGCCGAGCACGTTGTTGATCTTGTGGGAGCCGGTGTGGTTGAGGTCCTCGCGTTTGAGGAAGACCCGCATCCCGCCGGCGTGTTCGGCGAAGCGGGGCACCTCGGTGATCGGGCTGGGTCGCCCGACGTAGTCGCGCAGGAGGCGCTGGAGTTCGGCGTGGAAGGACGGGTCGTCCTTCATCGCCTGCCAGCCTTCAGTGAGGTCCTCGAGCGCTGCGATGAGCGCGTCGGGTACGAATCGGCCGCCGAACTCCCCGAAGTAGGGGCCCTTGAGTTCGCGTAGGTTCATGGCCGGGCCGCCCTGAGCGCGGGGTGGGAGCCCGCGGCGACCATGTCGGCCACGGCAGTTCTCGGGCTGCCCTGCGTCACGAGGGCCTCCCCGACGAGCACGGCGTCGGCGCCCCGGCGGGCATAGTCAAGGACGTCGTGGGGTCCGCGCACGCCGGATTCGGCGACCTTGAGCACGTTCGCGGGGATGAGCGGGGCAAGTTCGGCGAACACCTCCCGGTTCACCTCCAAGGTGTGCAGGTTGCGGGCGTTGACACCGATGATCTTCGCTCCCGCATCGACGGCGCGTTGCACTTCCTCCGCGGTGTGGGCCTCCACGAGCGCGGTCATTCCCAGGGAGTTCACGCGGTCGAGGAGCCCTTCGAGGGCCGGTTGTTCGAGGGCGGCGACGATGAGGAGTACGAGGTCGGCTCCGTGGGCGCGGGCTTCCCAGACTTGGTAGGGGGTGACGATGAAGTCCTTGCGCAGCAGTGGCACGTTCACCTGCGCGCGCACGTCATCGAAATCCGCGAGCGATCCGCCGAAGCGGCGTTCCTCGGTGAGCACGGAGATCACCGCGGCTCCGCCCGCTTCATAGTCGACGGCCAGTCCGGCCGGATCCGCGATGTCGGCGAGGGCTCCCTTGGACGGGCTCGAACGCTTCACCTCGGCGATGACCGTGACCATGTCGTCACGGCCGAGTGCGCTCACCCCGTCCTTGGCTGACTCCCTTGCCAGCGCCTTTTCTTTCAGTGCATCCAACGGCAGCGCGGCCTCTCGCTTGGCGAGGTCGACGCGCACATCCGCGATGATCTGTTCCAAAATGGTCATTTCGCCCTTCCTGGTTCCTCTCCATGGTAGAGCCGATCTCCCGGTGACTCGAACCGGGTCATGCTGCGAGACGGCGGCGGGTCAGAAGTTGCGCAGGATCCCGAAGCCGACGATGGCGATCGCGCCGATGACGACGATAGTCGGCGGGATCTGCCATGCGGGACGATTACGCCAGGCCCGCCACCACCAACCGGCGAGGAGAACCGCGGCGGCGGGCAGGGCGATGGTCAGCAGCGGGTTCATTCCCCACGCACCGGCGAGGTCGAGGTGGGCGAGGTCGTGGACGGCGCGAAGCCCTCCGCAGGTCGGGCACAGGTAGCCGGTGAACGCGAGGATGGGGCACATCCCGTAGCCGCCCTCGTGGGGGCTGCGGACGGCGAGCAGGAGGGTCGCGGCACCGAGGATGACAATGGTGATGCTCGGCGTCTTCACGTCCCGTTCGAGCGCGCGAGTGAGGGTTGCCATAGAGCCAGGTTACCTTTCCCTGCCTCGGGGCCTAACTGGTGACGATCGCGAGGAAGAGGATGAACCAGCTAAACACCCCGAGGGCTGCGCCGATGCTGCCGGTGATGATCCCGCCTACGGCGGATCCGCCGTTGGTCGCCCGGCCCTCGGAGGCGAACCTGCGCCCCTTGACGCCCAGGACGATCGCGATGATGCCCAGCGGCACCGAGAGCAGGAGGGTGACGCACAGCACGATGGAAAGGATCCCGAGGATCAACGCCGCGCTCGCCGTGCCGTTCTTCTCCGCGACCTGCGAGGGCGTATACACGTATCCGTACCCGGGAGCGGATCCGGGGACGGCGCCGCTCGGGGGTGGGGGCAGGTTCGGCGCAGGCGAACCCTGCTCGGGCCCGCCGAAGGGATAACCCGCAGGCGACGTCGGCGGGGGCGGTGGCGGCGGGGT
>CAMXUZ010000256.1 GCA_947251855.1 uncultured Ruaniaceae bacterium | reverse complement strand
TGTCCACCCCGGGCACATTGATGAGGCTCTGGGGCAGCTCCGGGAATCCCTCGACCATCTCGGCGAGTGGGCGACCAGCTCGCTGTACCTCCGCGGCGAGGTGGAGCGCAGTGAGCGTGCCGCCCCCCGTCGTCGCGTGATCACCGAGGATGATGTGCCCGGATTGCTCCCCACCGACGTTGAAGCCGCCGGTGCGCATCGCTTCGAGCACGTACCGATCCCCCACATCGGTCTGGATCGTGCGGATCCCCAAGTCGCGCATCGCGTTGAGAAGGCCGAGGTTGGACATCACGGTGAGCACGAGCGTATCCCCCGTGAGCGTGCCGGCGGACTTCCTCGCCGTCGCGAGCACCCCCATGATCTTGTCGCCGTTGACGAGTGCGCCGGTGTGGTCGACGGCGAGGCACCGATCGGCATCCCCGTCGAAGGCGACCCCGAAGTGCGCCTCGGAGGCGAGGGTGACGGCCTGGAGCTGCTCGGGGTGGGTGGAGCCGCACTGGTCGTTGATGTTCCTCCCGTCGGGGGAGGCGTTGATGACGACGACATCCGCCCCAGCCTCGCGCAGCACCCGGGGGCCGACGTCGCTCGCGGAGCCGTTCGCCGCGTCGACGGCGATCCGCAGGCCGCTGAGGTCGACGTCGTTGCTCGCGAGCACGTGCTCGACGTAATCGTCGATCGCGCCCCCGTTGTCGATGTCGATCCGGCCCACGTCCCCGCCCAGGGGGCGCCGGCGTTGCCCGCTGAGGGCGACCTCGACCGCGTCTTCAACCTCGTCGTCGAGTTTGAAGCCGCCGGGTCCGAAGAATTTGATGCCGTTATCGGGCATCGCGTTGTGGGAGGCGGAGACCATCACGGCGAGGTCGGCGTTCTCGTTGCCGGCGAGGAACGCGAGCGCGGGCGTGGGCAGGATCCCCAGGTCCGTGACGTCCACTCCCGCCGAGGTGATGCCCGCGAGGAGGGCGGCGTTGAGGAAGTGCCCCGAGAGGCGGGGGTCCCGGCCGATGATCGCGCGAGGCCGGCGCTGTTGTGCTTCCGCGTCGGATTGGAGCACGCTCGCCGCGGCGGAACCGAGGGCGAGCGCGAGTTCCGCGGTGATTTCCTGATTCGCGAGTCCGCGGACCCCGTCGGTGCCAAAAAGTCGTGCCATGTTCCGTCGCTTTCAAATCTTCGGTGCGAGCTTCGCCGCTTCGGCCGTTCCTCAGTTTATTCGCCGATCGGGGCCGCGTCGCCCCCATCGCGCGGGCGCGCCGGCGGGTGGAAACGACAATGGCCCCGGGAATAGTTCCCAGGGCCATTGCGGATGCAGAAGTTACCGCTTGGAGTACTGCGGGGCCTTACGAGCCTTCTTGAGTCCCGGCTTCTTGCGTTCGGTCGCCCGTGCGTCACGGGTGAGGGAGCCGGCCTTCTTCAAGGTCGGGCGGTTGTTGTCCCGGTCGATCTCGTTCAGCGCACGCGCGATCGCGAGGCGAAGGGCGCCGGCCTGACCGGAGTCGCCGCCGCCGTCGATGCGGGCGATGACGTCGAAGCGGTCTTCGACGTCGAGGAGAACGAGCGGGGAGTTCACCAGCTGCTGGTGCACCTTGTTCGGGAAGTAGTCGTCCAGCGCGCGGCCGTTGATCTTCCAGTTCCCAGTGCCGGGCACGAGGCGTACGCGGGCAACAGCTTCCTTCCGGCGGCCAACGCCGGCGCCGGGAGCGGTGAGGGATTCGCCGCGGCCCGTGGGCGCAGCGGTTTCAGACGTGTAGGAGCTTGGGGCGTCCTCAAGCTCGTCGATGTTGGTGGTGGTTTCAGCCACGGATCTATGCTCCTGTTTGGTCCGGCGGGCGCTTACTGCGCGACCTGGGTCATCTCGAAGGTCTTCGGCTGCTGCGCGGCGTGCGGGTGCTCGGCGCCTGCGTAAACCTTCAGTTTGGTCAGCTGGGCGCGGCCCAGGCGGTTCTTGGGCAGCATGCCCTGTACCGCTTTCATCACGGCGCGCTCAGGGTTCTTCTCCAGCAGTTCCGCGTAGGAGGTGGCTTTGAGCCCTCCCGGGTAGCCGGAGTGGCGGTAGGCCTTCTTCTGCTCAAGCTTCGCGCCGGTGAGGGCGACCTTGTCCGCGTTGATGACGACGACGAAGTCGCCGCCGTCCACGTGGGGAGCAAAGGTGGGCTTGTGCTTACCACGAAGAAGGGTGGCAATCTGAGCAGCCAGTCGGCCGAGAACAACGTCGGTTGCGTCAACGACGTACCAGTCTCGCTGGATCTCGCCGGGCTTGGGAGAATACGTACGCACGGGGTGTAGCCTTCGTTTCTTGTGCTTGCATGCGGGCTGGGGTGCTGCGGGCGGGGTATCCACAGTCCTCAGATCCCGGGATAGTCAGTTTCGGTGCTCGATCGCGCTGAGGTGAGTGGGAGACACCGACACGCAAAACGGACGCACAACGCCATTCAGATTACAGGGGTGCCCCTTCTGGGTCAAAGCAAGTGAGGGATCCCACAGCGCCGTTCAGTCCACGCTTCCCGGCAGGGTCCGCACGGCGCGCGCTTGTCGGGCTCGCGCGCCCAGTTCCGACGCCTGCGGATACCCGACTCCTTCAAGGATCAGCGGGTGTGCCGGTGCCACGTGCACCTGCGAGGAACGCTGCGCGCTCGCCGCGACCTCGCGCAGCCATTGCACCGTTCGGCGCCCCGTACCGACGGCGAGGGTCGCCCCGACGAGTGAGCGCACCATGTTGTGGCAGAACGCATCCGCGCGCACCCAGGCACGTGCCCCGTTCGCGCCCGTCTCCCCCTGCCACGGCTCCCACCGGAATTCCTGTAACGTGCGGATCGCCGTCGCCCCCGGGCGTGCCTTACAGAAGGCGGTGAAGTCCCGCTCCCCCAGCAACACCTGGCTCGCCTCGTTCAACCGGCCCAGATCCACGGGGTCGTGCGTGAGGGCAAAGTGCCGGTCCAACGGGTCGCGGTCAAAGGTGAGGCGGTAGGAATACTCCCGCCACAGCGCGGAGAACCGCGCGTCGAACCCCTCCGGTGCCGGTGTGGTGGCGGTGATGGCGATGTCACGGGGAAGGATGGCGTTGAGCCGCCGGGTGAAAGCGACCTCGGGGGCGAGGTCGCTGCGGCCGGGAACCGCGTCCCACGCAGCGGCGGGCAGATCCAGGTGCGCCACCTGGGCCCGGGCGTG
>CAMXUZ010000255.1 GCA_947251855.1 uncultured Ruaniaceae bacterium | reverse complement strand
ATCGCGAGTGGACTATGTGGTGAAGTTCAACGGCGGGAACAACGCCGGCCACACCGTCGTCGTCGGCGATGAGAAGTATGCACTTCACCTGCTTCCCTCAGGGATCCTCTCGCCCGGTTGCACACCCGTGATCGCTAACGGTGTCGTCGTCGACCTCGAAGTGCTGTTTGAGGAGATCGACGGGTTGAACGCCCGCGGGGTGGATACCTCCCGCCTGCTCGTGTCCTCCTCCGCGCACGTGATCCCCTCCTACAACCGCACCCTGGACAAGGTGACCGAACGCTTCCTGGGTAAGCGCCAGATCGGTACGACCGGGCGCGGGATCGGCCCCACGTATGCGGACAAGATGAACCGCGTCGGCATTCGCATCGCCGACCTGTTCGATGAGAAGATCCTGCGGGCAAAGGTCGAAGGGGCGCTGGAGCAGAAGAACCAGATCCTCGTCAAGATCTACAACCGCCGCGCCGCGATCGTTGACGACATCGTCGCGGAGCTGCGCTCCTACACCGAACGGCTGCGCCCCATGGTCGCCGACACTGCGCTCGTGCTCAACCGCGCCCTCGACGAGGGGAGGACGGTCGTGTTCGAGGCGGGGCAGGCAACGATGCTCGACGTCGACCACGGCACCTACCCGTTCGTCACCTCCTCTTCGGCGACCGCCGCGGGCGCGTGCACCGGATCCGGCGTGGGCCCGACGAAGATCGACCGGGTGGTCGGGGTTATCAAGGCCTACACCACGCGGGTCGGGGAAGGTCCCTTCCCCACGGAACTGGACGATGAGTGGGGCGATCGCCTGCGCACCGTCGGCGGCGAATTCGGCGTGACGACGGGTCGCCCGCGCCGCACCGGTTGGTACGACGCCGTCATCGCCCGCTACACCACGCGAATCAACTCCCTCACCGACTTCGTGCTCACGAAACTCGACGTGCTCACCGGCATCGAACAGATCCCTGTATGCGTGGCCTACGACGTCGACGGCGAACGCCACGATGAGATGCCGGTGGATCAGAGCGACTACCATCACGCGACGCCGATCTATGAATACCTCCCTGGGTGGACCGAGGACATCTCCGAGGTGCGCCGGTTCGAGGACCTGCCGGAGAATGCGCAGAAATACGTGCTCACGCTCGAGGAGATGAGCGGGTGCCGGATGTCCGCGATCGGGGTGGGACCCGACCGCGAAGCGACGATCGTGCGCCACGACCTCATCGACTAGCGCCGATCAGTCCTCGCTGTGCCGCGCGAGGAATTCATACACCTCGGCGTCGTCCACTCCGGGGAAGGTGCCGGAGGGCAGTGCGCTGAGGATATGTGTGTGCAGCTTCGCGCTCGGCCAGGCGGCGTCTCGCCAACGAGCGCTGAGCTCCGGCGCGGGTTGGCGGCAACAGGCGGGGTCCGGGCAGGTCGAGACGCTTCGGTCGGTCGTGTCCCGCCCGCGGAACCATTTCGCGTCGGCATATGGAACTCCGAGCGTGATGGAGAAATCGCCGTCGTCGGCGCGTCCCGTCTGCGCCGAGCACCAGAAGGTTCCGGTGGGGGTATCGGTGTACTGGTGGAACTCGCCGGCGCCCTGATGCTCATCGAACACCGTGCGGGAGGTCCAGTTCCGGCACACGATCTGCCCCTCGATCGCGCCGGTGACGTCGGTGGGGAAGTTGACGTCATCGTTTTCGTAACCTTTGAGTAGTGTGCCATCGGCCCGGACTCGCAAGAAATGCAGCGGGATCCCCAGGTGGGCAGTGGCGAGGTTCGTGAAGCGGTGCGCCGCGCTCTCGTGCGCCACTCCGAACGCGTCCCGGAAGTCCTCCACCGCGAGGTCCTTGCGGGATTTCGCTGCGTGGAGGAACTCTACAGCGGGGGTGAGCGGCATGAGACAGGCAGCGGCGAAATAGGTGATCTCGGTGCGCTGGCGCAGGAAATCCTCGTAGCTTTCCGGGTGCGTGTGCCCGAGCACCCGGTGGGCCACCGCCTGTAACGCCAGCGACCGCAGCCCATGCCCGCCCGGAATCGATTGCGGTGGCAGGTAGATCCGTTTGCGCTCCAGATCCGTGACCGAGCGGGTGGAGGCAGGCAGATCCGGTGCGTGGTGCAAGGTGAAACCGAGGTGTTCGACGATTTGCTGCACCATCCGGTGGGTGAGCGGCCCCCGGGAATGCCCGACGGCGCCCAGCAGCTTCTCGGCTGCTTCTTCGATATGTTCCAGGTAATTGTTCTGCGCCCGCATCTCCCGGCGAAGGGCAGTGTTCGCCCGCCGGGCCTCAGCCGGAGTGGCGGAGGCTTCCAGGGAGCGGCGACCGAGTTCGCTGTGCAGACCCACGAGCGCCTCGAGGGCTTCGATCGGGAGTTTGCGGCTCGCCCTCACCGTGGGCAGCTTCAGCGATTGATAGAGCTGGGAGCGTTGGACCGCCTCCAACTGGATCTCCAGGGAATCGCGCTTGCTCGGTGCTGCGGGCTTGAGCAGATCCGTCACGTCGATCTCGAGTGCGGTGGCGAGCTTCTGAAGCAGGGTGAAGCGCGGCTCCCGGTGCCCGTTCTCGATGAGCGAGAGCTGCGAGGGCGCGATCGTCGTCTTTGCTGCGAGGTCCTCAAGGGTGAGGCCCGCGCTCGTGCGTGCGTGGCGGATGCGGCGGCCGAGGGTGAGGACGGTGGTCGCGGGGTCCCTCGTCGTGGAAGCGCTCATTCCTTCACGATAGCGAAAGAAGCGCAGATCTTTCTAGTAGGGCCATCTAGAAGAGACGCCAGAAGTTGGCAAAGATTGAAAAACATCGAAAGATGCGCTCGGTTTCCGCAAGCAGCGCCTTAGCTCGAAGGAGAACACCATGACCACCACGACGATCCCCGCCACCACCGAGACCGCCACTGACATCCAACGCGACTGGGCGACCGACCCGCGCTGGGCCGGGGTGGAACGAACGTACACGGCCGAGGACGTCGTACGGCTCCGGGGCCGGGTCCAGGAGGAACACACGCTCGCGCGGCGCGGAGCAGAAAAGCTCTGGGACCTCATGGAGACTCGCGACTACGTGCACGCCCTCGGCGCGCTCACCGGGGGCCAAGCCGTGCAGATGATCAAGGCCGGCCTCGAAGCGATCTACCTCTCCGGTTGGCAGGTCGCGGCAGACGCGAACCTCGCCGGCCACACCTATCCCGACCAATCGCTGTACCCGGCGAACTCTGTGCCCTCGGTCGTGCGCCGCATCAACAACGCACTCCTGCGCGCCGATCAGATTTCCTACGCCGAAGGTGACGCCGGCGCCGAAGGGCAGGGCAGCGAACCAAGTGATTTCCTCGCCCCCATCGTCGCCGATGCTGAAGCCGGTTTCGGCGGCCCGCTCAATGCTTTCGAACTCATGAAAGGGATGATCGCCGCGGGCGCGGCCGGGGTGCACTGGGAGGACCAGCTCGCTAGTGAGAAGAAGTGCGGCCACATGGGTGGGAAAGTGCTCATCCCCACCGGTCAACACATCCGCACCCTCAACGCCGCCCGGCTGGCCGCGGACATCGCTGGGGTGCCCACGATCATCGTGGCCCGCACCGACTCACTCGCGGCGAACCTCCTCACCTCCGACATCGACGAACGCGACCGCCCCTTCGTTACCGGCGAGCGCACTGCGGAGGGCTTCTACCGCCTCACGCCCGGGCCGACGGCGGCGATCGCCCGCGGGCTCGCCTACGCGCCGTACGCCGACCTCATCTGGTGCGAGACCGCGACCCCCGACCTCGACTACGCCCGCGAGTTCGCAGAAGCGATCCACGCGCAATACCCCGGGAAGAAACTCGCGTACAACTGCTCGCCCTCGTTCAACTGGGCCGCGGCCCTCGATGAGGGCACGATCGCGAAATTCCAGCGTGAACTCGGCGCGATGGGGTACGCCTTCCAATTCATCACCCTCGCCGGCTTCCACGCCCTGAACTACTCGATGTTCGACCTCGCCCACGGGTACGCCCGCCGCGGGATGAGCGCCTACGTGGAGTTGCAGCAAGCCGAGTTCGCGGCAGCCGAACGTGGCTTCACCGCGGTGCGGCACCAGGCCGAGGTTGGCGCGGGCTACTTCGACGAGGTCGCCACGACCCTCAACCCCGATTCCGGCACCCTCGCGCTCAGCGGATCAACAGAAGAGGAGCAGTTCTAATGGAACCCATCGCCGAGTTAACCACCGGGCCACGCGATGCCCTC
>CAMXUZ010000254.1 GCA_947251855.1 uncultured Ruaniaceae bacterium | reverse complement strand
CTTGGGGGCCGCGCCCTCCGTTCGAGGTGCCGATCTTCGTGCTCACTCATCGTCCGCGTTCCGATGACGTGCGTGAGGGCACGACGTTCCAATTTGTCACCGGCGGAATCGAGACCGCCCTTGAACGCGCGACGAGTGCGGCAGCCACCGGCACGCGCGTGGGTCTGCATGGGGGCGGGGCGATACGGCAAGGGTTGCGTATCGGTGCGCTTGAAGAACTGCAATTGCACGTCGTCCCGGTTGTGCTGGGCCGGGGCCGCCGGTTGTTTGAAGAAGCAGATTCACAGATTCCTCTCGAGCAAATCCGCACAGTGCAGGGCGCGGGTGTGACTCACCTCAAGTACCGCGTGCTGCCGCGAATTGCTCCTCGCTAGTCAGGCGATCCGGAACCCACACGGTCGCGGAGCGAATGGTCAAGCAGTGCCCGATGGAGTCCCAGCAATGCGGGCGGTCGGGCGAGCACCCGGGCAAACTGAACCACGCGCCGTCCTGCGGTAATTTAGAAGCAATTCAAGGGGAGAGGAGTTGTGTGCCGCAGACGAGTCGCACCCGGCCGGTTCGCACGTACTCGACCGGCGCGGTAACGACCTGGCTTCGCCGATGCTGCCTGGCTGGCATTGGCCTTGTCACCTGTCTCCTCGGGGTTCGAAGGGTAACCATGGCCGAGGCCGTTGAGCTTCCCTTCGGCAGTGACCAGTACCTGGGCAAACCTGCTCTCGCTGCTATCGCGGGAGGAGCCGTTGCCTTAGCCCTGCTCATTGCCCACCTATCGCGAATTCCCCGCTGGCAGCTCTACTCAGCAGAGATCACTGAGGAAAATGCTCAGTTCGTCTACCAGGAAGGCGAGCGCTTCTGGGTGTGGCTGTTAGTCGCCCTCCTCGGCGTTTACCTCGGCCTGGCACTCTCCACGTTTGGAGTGAACGGCATAGGATTGAGCGCCGTGAGCATCTTTTCAATTCCCGTCCTGGGCTTTGTTCAGCTCGCGCGCGTGAGCAACGCCTCGATGAGAAAGGCGTCTGGGCCGCCAGCAACGTGAACCTACCCCGGCACGCGGGCATACTGGGCACCATGGCGGAAGTCTCCGGCGCGGGTTCCATAGCAGCGCGTTACCAAGGGTTTGCAGCGCGGGAAGCGCGCGGAGCGTCGAGTACCTACGAGACGTGGGCGAACAGTGCCGCCTGCGACGAGGCTGTGCTTGCACGTCTGCAAGAGCTGCCTACCCCCAAACAACAACCGAACCTGGTTTTCGCTGCGCCTCGCCATCATGGAGCCCGCTCCTCTTACGAATCATTCCGTTCGACGCTGCTAAACAATTGGGCTGACGTACGCGGGACGATCCTTTCGCGCTCGACGCAAACCAACGAAGCAGCTCGCTGTGCCATGCTTTTGCCGTTCCTGGCCGCCTTGCCCCAACCATTAGCCCTCATTGAAGTGGGCGCATCCGCAGGTCTGTGCCTGTTGCCGGATCGATACTCCTATCGATACACCGGCGGCGCCGCGCTTGATCCCGTTGCCGGGCGCTCGCCGGTCGTACTCACCGCTGAACTTGGTGCAGGAGTATCCGTGCCATCGCAACTTCCGCAGATCGCCTGGCGGGCCGGAATCGATCTCGCACCGATTGACGTGACTGACCCCGAGTCATGTTCGTGGCTGGAGACGTTGATCTGGCCGGAGCATCAGGAGCGACGGGAGCGACTCCACGATGCGCTGGGGGTTGCGAAGCAGAACCCGCCGCGCATTGTTTCTGGTGACCTCCTAGACGAGCTCCCTCGGCTCGCCGCCGAGGCACCAGCTGATGCGACGCTCGTCATCTTTCACAGCGCCGTCCTCGCTTATCTAGAACCAGCGGATCGGGCAAGGTTCACCGATCTTGTTCGCCGGCTTCCCGGGCGTTGGATCAGCAACGAAGGCCACGGCGTGACGAACCAGTTGCCGCTGCCGTTCCAGCCGGCGCGGGCCTCCAGCCGGTTCATCCTCGCGGTAGACGGAGAGCCCCGTGCTCTCACCGACCCTCATGGGCAGGCGATCACGGGGCTCCGAGTTAGTTGAACGGATGCGGTTCGCGACCCCGCCGGTCTCGGATGCCGACGGCGATTCCCACTCCGAGGAGGAGGATTCCAAGCCCGATCGCGATCGCGGTCAACCACAGTTCGGGGGCGATCGCCTCTGGGAAGAACGCGCGTTGGGTGATCCAGGCGCAGAAAGCGAGGAACAGCGTTCCCCACACGATCGGGCCCGTACGCGGGCGCGTCCGGTCGGGCTGGGCCGCGACCACGTCGGGTTCGAGGTGTGGTTCCGGTTCGCCGGTTCCGTAGTGATCGGGAGTTTCAGTCATGATCGTTCTCCAAAGTAGGTAGCGAATTATTCGACGGTGATGGTTCCGGCGAGCAACCGCGCATGGACGTGCAGGGTCGAGCCAGGGGTGTGCTCATTCACCGTAAAGGTGCGGCGGTTGAAAATTCCGGAGTGGTCGCGCCAGACGAAGTCCCGGGATTCGATACTGCCAGCGAGTACATCCATCGTGATTTCGGTGGGACGGTTCGCCGGAACCTGCAAAATGATGTCGCCCGCGACCTGGGTGACTTCCACCTGCGTTTGGCTGGTATCGGCGTCGTACACGCTGAGGTCGACGGTCGTATCGCCGATGAGGGCGAATGCAGCGGGACTGCTCTCGGTAACGGTGTTGTTCCCGAAGGCGTGGTACGTCGTTCCCCACGGCAGAACCGCGGTGACCATCAGCGCGAGCACGCCAAGGAAGCCGAGGAACCCGATTCCGCCGGTCGTTTTACCGCGGATACCAGCAATGATCATCGAGATCGCCACGACTCCCGTTCCTGCCACGAGGGCCGATACGAGCGCGGCACCGGAGGCAGAAGGGAGAGAGGTGGTCGCACTCATCCCGGCGTTGTTCACCAACAGTGCCGTCACACCCGCAGCGATGAGGGCGAGGGCGACGGTAATGAATGCATGCGCGCGGCCCAGCCGGAGGCGTTCGTGCCGGCTCGCGTACTCCGCGCTCCAAGAGTTTGCTCGCTCAGACATCGTTTGCCCCCACTCGTTGACGGTCTCAGAAAAATTCTGTTGGGTCTCGTCTCCATGCGCCGCCTGCGCACCCACATTCGGCTGCTCGCTAGGCGCGGACGAGGGCCGCGGCGGGGTGGGCCGAGGTGGTCTCCCGCCTTGTGACTTTCCGTGCTGCAAGATCGCCAGGTGCACGAGGTAGGCCACCCCGCCGCACACGACGATCCAGAAGATCCACGAGAACGTGACGTTCACCCAATCGGGTACGCCGAATACGTTCCAGACGTCCCAGCGCAGCACGCCGAAGGTGCCTCCGGTGAAGATCCCGGCGATGAGCCAGACCGCGATGAACACGGTCGCGATGATCACGCCGGGTGTTGCTCGCCCCCGCACCATCTCCTCAAAGTGAATCCGCCCGGCAGCATCGGGCAGGAACAGCCAGCCGACGAGGTAAAGAAGAATCCCGGGACCGCCGATCAGAGCGAGGACGACGAAGACGCCCCGCACGATGAGCGGGTCGATACCCGCCTTGTTCGCGATTCCGCTCGCGACGCCAGCGAACCAGCGGTCGCTATCGTTGCGGCGGATATCCAGGCTTCGAATCCAGGGAAAAAATCCGCTGGCCTGAGTGCGCGGCGGCTCCTCCGGCGCGCCGGCGGATTCTCCGCGGGGCTCATTGCTGCCAGGTCCATGAAAATCTGATCCAGTGCTCATGGTTCCACTTTGGGGGATCGACGGGCACAGCGCTATGGGGGTTTGCCCTGAATGAACCCTGAATCTCGCTAGGGGAGGCCCTGAAGACGGGGCGGGGATGCTTGGATAGAGGTATGGATACCCGCCCACCCCTCTTACGTTCACGAGAGGACCGCATCGTCGCGGGAGTGTGCGCGGGCGTCGCAGATCATTTGCAAGTGCCCGTGAAATGGGTCCGGATCGGGTTCGCGGCAGGATCCCTCCTCGCCGGAGCTGGGATCATGCTGTACATATTCCTGCTCCTCACCGTCCCCGAGGGCGGAGAATCACCTGACGCGCCGCCACTCCGGCGGGTCTTCACCCCGCCGAACCCCTTCACAAGCTCGGCAACGGCCCATGAACCGAGAGCCCGCGGAGAGGCGGCTGCGGCGCCCGAAAAGGCGACCGGCCCCTCCCGACCCCGCCCGCCGCGGCTGCCGGTGGCCGAGATTCTCCTCGGCGGAAGTTTCCTCATCGCCGGGCTTTCATTGCTCCTCGTGCAACTGGGCATACAACTGCGCCTGCAAGTGATCCTGCCTGGCCTTGCGGTGCTCGTCGGCGTCGGAATGACCTGGTGGCTCATCGCCGACCGTGATCGCCCCGAGCGGCACCCCCTGCCCCGAATCCTCGGCGCGCT
>CAMXUZ010000253.1 GCA_947251855.1 uncultured Ruaniaceae bacterium | reverse complement strand
GCTCACCTCGCAGGAGGCCTGGAACTGGTGCCGGCCCGCCTCGTAGGTCTCGACGTGTTCCATCCTGATCGTGTGGAACTCGGTGAGGTCATCGTCATCAGAGACGCGACCGAAGTTGAGTTCCACCTGCACGTCCTGCGGGTGCAGGCCGCCTAGGCTCACGAAGGCTTTGATCGGAACGAGGGCGCCCACCTTGACCTGGTCGTGGGTTTCGGATTCCACGTGATCGACCCGCACCGCGGGCCACGCTTCTCGCAGGTCCTTCTTCCACTCGGCCAGCGCGCGGGCCTCGTCAGTGTTCGCCAGGCGGCGGCAGGACTCGGCCGTCGGGGTGTACAGATCGGCGATGTAATCCTTCAACATCCGGGTCGCTTGCACCTTCGGACCGAGCGCGGCGAGGGTGTGGCGGACGTTTTCCAGCCACCGCTGGGGGACGCCGTCGGTGCGATCGTAGAAGCGGGGCACGACCGTGTTCTCGAGCAGGTCGTACAGCGCCGCGGCCTCCAGGTCGTCGCGCCGGTCGGGATCCTCGACGCCGTCGGCGGTGGGGATCGCCCAACCGTTGCGGCCGTCGTACATCTCATCCCACCAGCCGTCGAGGATGGAGAGGTTGAGGCCGCCGTTGAGGGCGGACTTCATCCCCGAGGTGCCCGAGGCCTCGAGCGGGCGCAGCGGGTTGTTCAACCAGACATCGCAGCCGGGCAGGAGGATCTGCGACATGTCCATGTCGTAGTTGGGCAGGAACACGATCCGGGAGCGCACCTGCGGGTCGTCCGCGAACTCCACGAACCGTTGGATGAGCTGGATCCCCGGTTCGTCGGCGGGGTGGGATTTGCCGGCGACGATGATCTGGATCGGGCGATCCGGATCCAGAAGGAGGCGGCGGAGACGTTCGGGCTCGCGGAGCATGAGCGCGAGGCGCTTATAGGTGGGCACGCGCCGGGCGAAACCGATGGTGAGCACGTGTTCCTCGAGCACCCCTTCGACCCAGCCGAGTTCGGCGGGGGTCGCCCCGCGTTCGATCCAGGAGTCATACACCCGCTTCCGGGCGTCGGCGATGAGACGGGCGCGCATCTGGTTCCGCAGCTCCCACAACGTGGGATCGTCGATGAGGTTCTTATCGAGCCAGCCGGTGCCGCCCTCTGTCTGCGCGTCGGTGAAGCATTCCGCCTGCGCTTCGGCGAACATCGGATCCACCCACGTGCCGGCATGGACGCCGTTGGTGACGGAGGTGATCGGCACCTCCCCCTGCTCGAACCCTCGCCAGAGCTGGTGGAACATCCCGCGGGAGACCTCGCCGTGGAGCTTCGATACTCCGTTCGCGTGTTTGGCCATCCGCAGACCCATCACCGCCATGTTGAACACGCCCGGATCGCCGCCCTCGTAATTCTCGGAGCCGAGGGCAAGGATCGCATCGACGTCGACTCCCGGCACCTGCGCGGAGCCGGAGAAGTAGTTACGCACGAGGGTGATGTCGAAACGGTCGATCCCCGCAGGCACGGGCGTGTGGGTAGTGAACACCGTGCCGGCACGCACCGCTTCGATCGCGGCCGGCAGACCCGCACCGTGGGTGTCGATATGTTCGCGGACGCGTTCCACCCCGAGGAAACCGGCGTGCCCTTCGTTGCAGTGATACACCTCGGGTGCGGGGGTCCCGGTGAGGCGGGAGAACACCCGCAGCGCCTTCACTCCGCCCATGCCGAGCAGGAGTTCTTGCTGCAGCCGGTGCTCGCTCGCGCCGCCGTACAACCGGTCGGTCACCCGCCGGGCGGCATCGTCGTTCTCCATGACCGCGGAATCGAGGAGGAGTAGCGGCACGCGCCCGACGTCCGCCCGCCAGATCTGCGCGGCGAGCACCCGCCCGCCCGGCAGAGCGAGGCGCACGAGGGCGGGGGCGCCGTCGTCCTCACGCAAGAGGGTGAGCGGGAGGTTATCCGGGTCGACGACGGGGTAGGTCTCCGCCTGCCACCCCTCGCGGGTGAGGGACTGGCGGAAATAGCCTGCGCCGTATAGAAGGCCGACCCCGATGATCGGGGCACCCAGATCCGAGGCGCTCTTGAGGTGGTCACCCGCGAGGATCCCGAGCCCCCCGGAATATTGCGGGAGCGCACCCGTGATACCGAATTCCGCGGAGAAGTACGCGATCGAGGCCGGCAATGCTGCCTCCCCCGCGCTCTCGCGCCGGCGAAGTTCTCCCTGGTACCACCGCGGCCCGCTGAGGTAGGCCTCGAGGTCCTGCGCGTGCCGGCCCACGCGAGCGACGAACGAGGTGTCGCCCGCGAGCGCGTCGAGCTTCTTACTGCTCAGGCGGCCGAGCAACTTCACCGGATCGCGCCCCGCGGCCGCCCACAGTTCTTTATCGATCGAGGCGAACAGTTCCCGGGTAGGGGCGTGCCAGGACCACCGGAGATTCACGGCCAATGCGTGAAGTGACGCGAGCGCCTCGGGCAGGACGGGACGGACCGTGAACCGGCGAATAGCTTTCACAGGGCTGAGTGTACTCGGGGACCGCGGCAAAAGAATCCTTCCCGCAACCGAGGACTAATCGGGTTTTGATCGGTAGGTTCTAGGTGTGAGCACTTCATTCTTTCCTCCCGATGGACCGGCACCCGCCCCTGCTCCCCCCGCGACGATCGGCCGGATTCCGGTGGTCGACGTGTTCCCGGTCATCGAGGGCGGCCGGTGGCCCGCCAAGGCCGTGGTCGGTGAGGTGATCCCGGTGCGGGCAACAGTGTTTCGCGATGGCCACGAGCACGTCGGTGGTTCGGTCGTACTCATCGATCCCCGCGGCGAGGAACGCCCGCCGGTCTCGATGCGGGAGATCGCGCCGGGGCTCGACGTCTGGCAAGCTCGTGTCGCCCCCGACGTGGAGGGCCGCTGGCGCTTCCGAGTGGAAGGCTGGTCGAACCCCTATTCCACGTGGCGCAAGGACGCCTCGGTGAAGATCGATGCGGGCGTCGACGTCGAGGTGATGCTCACCGAAGGGGCACTGCTGCTGCGCCGCGCAGCCGAGCAGCCCGGCCTGCCCGCCCGGGCGATCACCGCGCTGCC
>CAMXUZ010000252.1 GCA_947251855.1 uncultured Ruaniaceae bacterium | reverse complement strand
CGTCCCCGGCTGGTACGGGATCAAAAAGGTCGGGGGGATCCTCGGCACCGTGGGGAGCGACTCGGAAGGCGTGCCCGTGTGTATCGTCGGGATCGGCCTCAACCTCGAGGGCGACGTGGGAGTACCGAGCGGGGCGAGCCTGGGTACCGGCGCGCCCGCGGACGACCTCGCGCACGAGATCCGCGCCGAACTTGCCCGCGCGATCCCCGCTGGCGCCCCCGAACTGCCCGCGATTGACGCCGTCGTGGCCTCGCATTGCCACACGCTTGGCAAGCAGGTTGCTGTGCATTTCCCCGAGGGCGCCGAACCGCGGGAAATAACGGGTACGGCCACCCGAATCGATCCTGATGGGGCGCTCGTGGTTGAAACCTCCACCGGGATGCGGCGTATCCTTAACGGTGACATCGCCCACACTCGACTACAGGCGCCGCTAGGCTAAGAAATTATGAACCAACCTGAACCGCACTCGACGTATGAGGTGGTCCACGCAGAGCTGCTCGGATCAGGGCCGGTTTATACCATCACGCAGGTGGCGAAGCAGATCGGTATCACCATCGGTGACGTGCGCACGTATTGGCGTTCGATGGGCTTTCCCGATGTCCCGCTGACCGAGGTGCACTTCACCGACGCTGACGTCGAGGCGATCCGCGCGATGGCCCGCGCGGTGCTCGACGACACGGTCACTTTTCCCACGAGCCAGAACCTCGTGCGCGCGCAGGGGCACTCGATGGATCGGCTCGTGCTGTGGCAGGTCGAGGGGCTCGTGGAGGAGATCTCGGAGCGGTTCAACCTCGACGACGTTTCGGCCCGGTTGGTGGTGCTCGACCGGTTCCTGGACATGAAGCCCCTGCTCGAGAGCCAACTCATCTACACCTGGCGCCGGCAACTGGCCGCGCTCCTTGGCCGCATCGACCAACAGTTCTCCAAGACGACCGGGCTGAGCACGTCGGAGGAACAACTCCCCCTCGAGCGCGCGGTGGGGTTCATGGACATGGTCGGCTACACCTCCCGCACGGTCCAACTCACCCGCGACGAACTCGCGGAGATCGTCAAGGAATTCGAATCGACGGCGCGGGATGTCGTCGCGGCGAACGGCGCCCGGGTGGTCAAGACGGTCGGGGACGCCGTGCTGTACGTCGCCGACGATCTCAAGGCCGGGGCGCGGGTCGCGACCGATCTGGTGGACATGCTCGCCGAGGTGGACCTGCCCGTGCGCTCCTCCGTGGTGTGGGGGCGGGTGCTCTCCCGCTCGGGAGACATCTTCGGGCCGATCGTCAACCTCGCCTCCCGGCTGAACGACCTCGCGGCCGCGGGAACTGTGCTCATGGATGACGTCTCCGCCGCGATCCTGGAGCAGGACAACACGGAGTTCGATCTCGAGCCGTTGGAGGAGACGAGCGTCGCCGGCATGGGGGCGGTGAACCCGGTCCGGCTCAAACGCCGACCCGCCGCCCGCACCGCCAACGACGACCCCGGCGAGGATGGGACCGGCTACGGCGCGAACGAAAATGATAGTTAAAGTAAGCCTAAAGGCCTAAAATCGTGTAAATTCCGTGGCTGACGGAGCAAAATGTGCGGGGCGTCATAGCAAGGCGACGTCAAAATTACGCGCTATGCCATACCATAGCCTTGTGACCCGAGTTTTATTAGCAGAAGATGACCCAGCCATTGCCGAGCCTTTGGCAAGGGCGCTTACCCGTGAAGGGTATGACGTTTCTGTGCACGGCACAGGGCGCGGCGCCATCGAAGAAGCGGCCAGTGCGGACCTCGTCGTCCTGGACCTCGGCCTGCCCGACATGGACGGGTTGGATGTCGCCCGCTGGATCCGGAACCAGGGACTTTCCACGCCGATCCTCGTGCTCACGGCGCGCGCGGACGAGGTGGATCTCGTCGTCGGGCTCGACGCGGGCGCGGACGATTACGTTACGAAACCCTTCCGCCTCGCTGAGCTGCTTGCCCGGGTGCGTGCGCTGCTGCGTCGTGCGGGCGGTGAGGAGAGCGCGACGGGAGACCTGAGCGCCCAGGATGTTCGGCTCGACGTCGACGCGCACCGCGCGTTCCAAGGCGAGCGGGAACTGCAGCTCACGGCCAAGGAGTTCGAGCTGCTCAAGGTGCTCATCCGGGATGCGGGCTCCGTGGTCTCCCGGGACGTGCTCATGCGAGAGGTCTGGGCGGCCGATCCCACGGGATCGACCAAGACATTGGACATGCACGTCTCCTGGCTCCGCCGCAAACTCGGTGACGACGCCGGCTCTCCGCGTTACATCTCCACCGTTCGGGGCATGGGCTTCAGGTTCGAGACCGGCGAGTACTAGCCTTGCGCAGCCGAGTACTCACGGCAACGATCACTGCAGTAGCTGTGGCCGTGTTGCTGCTCGGCCTGCCCATGGGGATTTTCGGGGCCCTCATGGTGCAAGACGGAATCGCCTCCAACCTAGAGATCCGCACCAAATCGATCGCCCTCGCCGTCGACTCCCGGCTCGCCATGGGATTGGAGGTCGATGAGGACTCCCTGGACCGGTGGGTATGGGAGGATCCGGACCTGCCACTGCATATCGTCGTCGTCACCCAATATGGGGTGGTCACGGCCGGGCCGCCCGTGCCGGACGACCCGAAGAAGGTGTTCCAGGCGATCCAACCCTCCTCGGCCACCGGCGCAGAGGTGCGCGTGACGATCCCCTCCAGCGTGCTGTTCTGGCGCGGGGCGCAAGTGGTCATCCTCGTCATCATCGCCTCGGTCGTCGCCTTCGGGGTCGCCGCCTTCGTCGCGAGCCGCCAGGCCCGGCGGCTGGCTGCCCCGCTGATCTACCTCGCGGCGAGCGCCGAACAGCTCGGGGCC
>CAMXUZ010000251.1 GCA_947251855.1 uncultured Ruaniaceae bacterium | reverse complement strand
GCAACACCATCGAGCGCGGCGGCCCGTTTGACAAGGCTTTTGAAATGAAAAGTCTCAGCTGGAACTGCGTGGCGGTGAACCGGTGCGATCGCCGCTAGCTCGTCGGTCGTGGGCCCTCCCGACTTCACTTTCTCGATCCGGTAGATATCGGGTGGCAGAGGCTCGATGAGGATGTATGGGTGACCATTCACCTCTCCCTCGCACAGAATGGAAGGAGTTTTCAGGCGGAAGTTGCCGCCCTGTAGTCGCCCAAGGGCTTGGCTCTCTCGCCGCACACCGCGAGAGGAAACGGAGTTTCGACCCAATTTTGCGAACCCTACCGTTGCACCAGTGGCATCGACGACCTGCAACAACGCCTTTCGGTTCGCCGTGCGTCGAACAGACATCGCGAAGTGCGCCTCCTGCTGCCCAAGACCCCGCACCAACTCCTGCACCGGAGTTGTCGTCTGAGCTGCAGCCGAGCCACGGCGTGCTTCGAGAGTGATCGTTCCCCATAGCGCATGATGGCCAGTGGCAATGGCCCGTCCCCACGCCCACCTCTCCAGCTGGCGTTTTCCTGACCTCAAGTTCCTATATTGCCGGAGAGCACGCGTAGCAACGCGGCGGTGACGTGGAAGAACCATTGCTACGTCCCCGCGCCATAACCCGAGCGCATGCTGTTCAATGGTTACCCAAGACGGATCAGAAGACGCACCCGCAGAAACTCGCAGATCGCCCCCACCCAATCCCGGCCATAGCTGCTCGGCGACCAGCGAAAGCTCTGCTGACGCGATGCTCTTGGCTCCGACGACCTGAAGTGCCATCACGGCCCCGTCTCGCACGCGCAGGAAAAGACCATAGACAGAGAAGCGCCCGCTGAACCAGCTACCGACATCGAGCTCAGATTTCCTGGATCTCGATCAGACTGCCGCCTACTTAGCAACAAGATCACGCCAAACCGCGTTCGCCTTCGGTTCCAGTAAACGGAAGTCGCTACCGTCGACAGAATGGTAATACGCAAGAAACAGTGCCTCGTGCTTCTCAGCGTAATCCGCAACCGACGATAACCACTTTGCGCGCCCGCTGCCGTCGGAGTCGCTAGGGATTTGATGGCTCCCCAATTCCGCAATTCCCCATGGCCGACCGTCTGCCTCCACCTGCCGGACGATATTTCCGAGCAGGTCCTCAGCCGACTTGTAATAATCCCGGGTCGGGTCGCTTGCACCGTTGTAGGGGTCAAACGCGAGTACCTTGACGTTATCCGGGCCCGCGTCGTAGATGCGATAGTCCCGGTTTGACGTAGGGCGCATCGTCCACTCAGTCAGGATGAGCGTGGCATGGAGATTCGGCTTGCACGCTTGCCTCTCAAGCCTCGCCAAGTGCGCCCATGCCGCACGATAGTCGGAGGCAGTGAACTCACCACGGGCGATGTTGTCCTCAGGCTCATGGAAATATGACCAGTAGACCGTCTGACTTGTCGGTGCCGCCACGAACCAATCAAGGAAGAACGAGTCGAGCTCACCCGACAAGATCTCTGATGGATGCACCTTGAAAGACGTTATCAACGTACGATCCACCATCAATTTCATGTTGTAGCTATCCCAACTCAGGGGCAGCCCGGGGCGAAAGTGCCGGATCACCTCGACTGGTCCGAAGGTCTCATCCGTGCGTTGCAGCGCTTGCTCTAGGGTCTGGCCTCGCGTAGAGATGCTGGACCCATAGATCGTGCCATTCGGTGGCGGAAGCGCACAGTTCACGGCGACGCTTCCGTCATCATTCGGTAACAACGTCGCAGGGCTCTCTCGCAATGACACAGAATCGATCTGAAGATTCTTTTCAGGATCGAGGTTCCACGCCACAACGTTCAGGTCGAGGTGCGATCCCGCAAACTCGGTGGTCACCTTCAGGGTCACAGTGCGCCATGCAGTATCTCGAAGGGTAAATGGCGTCTGAGAAACTCTCACCTCGCGACCAGCGACCTCTCTCACCCGAACTGCACCCGCAACATTCGGGGTAGTCGTTCGGACACGGGCCGCAATTGTGTATTGCGCTCTCCCGCTTGCGTCCTCAATCGTATTGCGCTGATCGTTCAGTACTGCATGCCCTCTTTCATGCGTCGAAAGCTGTGCGATGTTCCCTTCAAGCACGCTCAGGTTCTCGTTTGGACTATTGGTTCGCCAGCCGAACGTCCCTTCCTCGAATTCGGGGTTAACTACGTATTCCGCTGACGAAGCTGCACTTGCGGGTGGCGTAGCAAGCATCGGAAAACTCACGACGAGAGCGACCAGCAGTATGCTCATCGTTCCCGCTCGACTTTGGAGGCGACTTCGCGTTTGCATATTCCCCTTCCGAGAGAGACCGGAAGTAGATCACGAAACGGTCTCAAACTTGCCAGCAATCCTCCCCTAAATTAACTACCGCAAGCAGACGCTAAAGTAACAAACGGATAACTTCGGGACATTTCTGCCGCTCGAAGCGTTCACGCGCCGCGCACATCGACGCTGCTTGGACCGTCACGGCGTCTCGGCCACTACTCACACCTCGCTATCTGGGATTCAGCACTCCACGAGCAAGAAGCAGTCCGGCTACGCGGTCTGTTGCCTCCGCAACTGACAACTCCGAGGCATCGATCTCTAAATCAGCATCATCCGGCACTTCGTAGACTGAGTCGATTCCAGTGAAGTCGGAGATCAGTCCAGCGCGGGCCCTCTTGTACAATCCCTTCCGATCGCGGGCCTCAGCAATCTCGAGCGGAGTAGAAACGTAGACGATGAAGAATCTGGATGCGGGTTCCACCTTGGCTCGCATCTCGGACCGCGAGGCAGCGAATGGCGCGATCGGTGCGCAGATCGCAATGCCGCCCGCTTCGGCCACGCGCGCTCCAACCCATGCTTGCCGGAGAAGATTCGTGTGGCGATCCTCCGCACTGAACCCCAGTTCCGAGGCCACCTCGTGGCGAACATGATCGCCATCCAATAGCACCGGGACTCGGGACGAGTTCGCGCTGAGATAATCGGTGAGCGCCCTCGCAATAGTAGACTTTCCAGAGCCAGACAGCCCAGTAAAAAGCAGAACCGCTCCCCCATCAGCAGCGCTTGTGGGCCGGCGGAAGTCGAGGAATCTTGAAGCGCCGAGACCGGCGAGGATGGCGGCAGAGGCATCTTTCTCGGCGCCCCCCAAGTCCGCAAAGGGCACGAAATACACACGCGCGGATGGGAGCAGTTCGCCCACGTCTTGCAACACCGTGACGAGGTGCGCCGACTTTGCGCGGTCTGCCACACCTTCGGCAACGAGCGCGAGGGGCTGGTCCTCCACTGCCTGTACCGCGCGAAGGATTTCTGCCGGTGTTGCACCCGGAGAAAAGACGGCGACTGTGCTGGTTGTCAGATCCTCTTCTCCCGTAAAACGGGACTCGCGCGCCGGGCCGTGTTCCGGTTCTGAAATTTTCCGCAGCGGACCCGCGAGCCACGTGCGAGAGGCATCCTGAGCGATGCCTTCGATCCTCAGTCTCGCGAGGGGCGTGTTCTCAAAGTCACAGAGATCAACCTCGCCACCCTGAGTAACTTCCACGTCCGGCGGGACGCTCAGGTGAGGACCGCCGGCTCCCGCTGAGGGCAAACAATAGGTGGAATTTCCAGGTAAGAGTCCTGAAACGATCAGCTCCAGAGCCTCGAGTTTCGGGCCCTCTAGAACTATGGGCGGCGCGTCCGTCACAGGTCCTCCCTCTCGCCACTCTCCTGCTTCACAAGCTCGTCATTGCGCGCCCGGCGTTGCCGCGCCTCTACGGTGGCCAGCGCAGGGAACCCCCTCCGGCGGCGAATCTGCATCCACAACAGCGAGCCGCCGACGGCGAAGGAGATGAGGATGAGTACGGTGGGAACGTTCGGCATATCGAGAAGTTTCAGGCCGGAGGCGAGGAGAACAAACGCGAGTGCACGTCGCACGATTCCTCCCGGTAGCGCGGCGGAAAGTCGCGCTCCGAGATATGCGCCCGGGACACTTCCGATAATTAGCGGGAGCGAGACAGCAAAGTCCAGTTCGCCAAAAAACACGTGACTTAACGCCGCGGCGCCCACCAGCGGTACCGCCTGCATCAGATCGGTCCCGACGAGTTGGCTCGCCTTGAGTCCTGGATAAAGCAGCATCAATCCGATGATGACCAGGGAACCAGAACCGACCGAGGTCATCCCGACGACGAGGCCTCCGACCGCACCCAGGAGTACCGTGGGAAGGATCTTCACGTGCACATGGGGATGGTCCTGCGGGAGCGGATCGGCCCTACCGTCACGTGCCTTCGCCCGTTCAGCCAGCCGCATGTAGGCACGAACCATAAGCATTGCTGCGGTAAACAGTATTGCTACGCCCAGCGCCGTACGAACTACGTTCTGAACCTGCTCGCTTTGATCAAAAGCACGCAGGATGAGCACGCCCGCGAAAGCGGATGGAACCGATCCGATGCAGAGCCATTTGACGAGCTTCAGGTTCACCGTTCCTCGTCGGAAATGGACGACCGACCCCACGGGCTTCATTACCGCGCTGGCAACAAGATCGCTCGATACCGCGGCGAGCGGCGGCACGCCGAAGAACAGCACAAGCATCGGCGTCATCAGGGCACCGCCACCCATTCCAGTGAGGCCGACGACGATGCCAACCCCAAAAGCGCCTCCAAGCAAGGCCACATCCATAGCACTCAATTGTGACACAGGCCACCTCGGCTGCACCAGATCCAGACGATCGTCTTCCTAAATGGAGAGAATTCGGGTACGTTCAAAGTCCAACAAGCGCGATGTGGCGCAAATTACTTGGAGGTGCGATGAACGACGCCGTTCTCGCCGCCCAGTTAGCAACGGAGGCGGGCGCGCTCCTCCGGCGCGCCCAAACCACTGCCGCGCCGCATGAACTAGGAACTCAAGCATTGAAGGACCGCGGCGATCGCGAAAGCCAGACCTATCTCGCAAACGCTCTCGCACGGCATCGGCCCGACGATCACGTGCTGTCGGAGGAGGCAAAAGACAGCTCTCATCGCACCAGAGCCGATCGAGTCTGGATCATCGATCCCCTCGATGGCACCCGGGAGTTCTCCGAGGGGCGCGATGACTGGGCCGTGCATGTCGCGCTCTGGTCCGGCGGCGAGCTTTCTGTGGGGGCCGTCGCGTTGCCCGGTCTGGACTTGGTTCTCACTAGCTCCGATCCCACCCCGCCCTGGAACCCGCCCAAGCAGCTACGCTTGGCCGTCTCTCGCACCCGGGCGACTGCCACGGTGGAGCAATTGGCGAAGGACCTGGGAGCGGAACTGATCCCGATGGGCTCCGCTGGCTACAAGGTCGGAGCGGTAGTCCGAGGGGAAGCCGACGCGTACGTGCACACGGGTGGCCAGTACGAGTGGGACTCCGCCGCTCCCGTGGCGGTCGCGCGAGCCGCCGGGCTGTTCACTTCCCGAGTGAATGGAGAGCCCCTGGTGTACAACAACGAGGATCCGTACCTACCCGACCTCGTCGTCTGCAACCCATGCGTCGCCGACGATCTCCTGGAACACATCACGCACACGAATAGCAGGGAGAATTAAGATGACCGAGGTCACCGAAGTCCGGCGGTACGGACTCAGCCATCTGGACTACCTCGAGTCCGAAGCAATTTTCATCATTCGAGAGATCGCGGCCGAGAACGAGAGCCCGGGCTTGCTTTTCTCCGGAGGAAAAGACTCGGTCGTGATGCTCCACCTCGCTACGAAGGCCTTCGCCCCCGGGCCGATCCCTTTCCCCGTCGTCCATATCGACACCGGCCAGAACTTCGCTGAGGTGCTCGAGCTCCGCGACCGGCGGGTCGCAGAACTGGGCGTTCGACTCATCGTGGGGTCCGTGCAGGAGGCGATCGATGCGGGGTGGGTACGGGAGGAACGCAACGGCTCCCGCAACCGCGCGCAGACTCCGGTGCTGTTGAAGACCGCCGAAGACCACGGGCTCTCCGCGCTGATGGGGGGCGCCCGCCGCGACGAGGAGAAGGCACGCGCGAAGGAGCGGGTGTTCTCGTTCCGCGACGACTTCGGCCAATGGGACCCCAAGAACCAACGCCCGGAACTCTGGTCCCTGTACAACGGGCGGATTCACCCCGGCGAGAGCATCCGCTGCTTCCCGCTTTCGAACTGGACCGAGCTCGATATCTGGCACTACATCGCGCGAGAAGACCTCGAGATCCCGTCGATCTACTATGCGAAGGAACGCGAAGTATTTCTTCGGGACGGAATGTATTTCGCCGTGAACGAGCATTGTCAGCCACGAGACGGCGAAGAGGTCTTCCGCGAAAAGGTCCGGTACCGCACCGTGGGCGACGCCACGCTGACCGCGGCGGTCCCCTCCGTCGCCGAAGCGGTTGAGGACGTGATCGCCGAGATCGCCGCGACCCGCATCACTGAGCGCGGCGCGACTCGCGGTGACGACAAGGTGAGCGAAGCAGCGATGGAAGATCGAAAGAGGGAAGGGTACTTCTAATGGACATTCTGCGCATCGCCACGGCGGGTTCCGTCGACGACGGCAAGAGCACCCTCATCGGCCGGCTCCTGTACGACTCGAAATCAATCTTTGAAGATCAACTCGAATCGGTAGAGCGCACGAGCGTCCAACGCGGTGATGACTACACCGACCTCGCTCTCCTCACCGACGGTCTCCGCGCCGAGCGCGAACAGGGAATCACGATCGACGTCGCCTATCGCTATTTCTCCACCCCGCGGCGCAAGTTCATCATCGCCGATACGCCCGGGCACATCCAATACACCCGTAACATGGTCACGGGCGCGTCCACGGCGGATCTTGCGATCATCCTCGTCGACGCCCGCAAAGGACTCCAGGAGCAGAGTCGCCGGCACGCGACTCTCGTCTCGATGCTACAGGTGCCCCACGTCGTCCTCGCAGTGAACAAGATGGACCTCGTGGACTGGTCGGAAGAAGTGTTCGACGAGATCAGCACGGAGTTCGTCGACTTCGCAGCCAAGTTGGATTTCGCGGACGTCGTCACCATCCCGCTCTCGGCCCTCACCGGGGACAACGTCGTTACGCGATCCACACAAATGGACTGGTATCACGGTGCTTCGCTCATGCACCACCTCGAGAACGTCTACATCGCCTCTGACCGGAACTTCATCGACGCCCGGTTCCCGGTTCAGTACGTGATCCGACCCCAGAACGGACGTGGTGACTATCGGGGATTGGCAGGGCAGGTCATGGGAGGAGTTCTGCGCTCTGGTGATGACGTCGTCGTGCTCCCCAGTGGGTTACCGACCCGAATCAAGGCGATCGACACAGCTGAAGGTGAAGTTTCTGAAGCGTATCCACCGATGTCCGTGACGGTTCGGCTCGAAGACGAGCTCGACGTCTCCCGCGGGGACATGATCGGCCGACCGAACAACCAGCCCGAACCGACCCAAGATATCGACGCGATGATCTGCTGGATGGATTTCGATCCCATGCAGGTCGGGGCGAAATACGCCGTCAAACACACCACCCGCGCCGCACGGGCGCTCGTAAAAGAAATCAAGTACGAACTCGATATCAACACCCTCCATCGGGCTCCCTCCCCGACGTCTCTTAGTCTCAATGGTCTGGCGCGTGCGACGTTGCGAACGACTCAACCGCTGATGGTTGATCCCTACCGGCGCAACCGCAACACGGGCTCGTTCATCTTGATCGATGAAGCGACCAATCGCACCGTCGGGGCAGGATTCATCACCGATCACTAGGCTCCTGACGAGAAAATCCAGGTACTCTGTCAGATGGATTATCGTCGATCTGTAAGGGACCCAAGGTGACCGCGGAAACCACGCTTGGCTGGTACACAGTTATTCCGTTCGCGGCGCTGCTGCTGTGCATCGCAATCCTTCCACTCATTCCAGCGACGGAACGCTGGTGGGATAACAATCGCAGCAAGCTGCTCCTCGCGCTCGCGCTGGGAATCCCGGTCGCGCTCTACATCACCGTGC
>CAMXUZ010000250.1 GCA_947251855.1 uncultured Ruaniaceae bacterium | reverse complement strand
TCACCTCGGCCGTGCACCCCTCGCCGGGCTCAGCCTCGCTTCGACGATCCTCATGACGGCCGTATCCATCTTCATCTTCCTCGCCTACGCCACCACCGCCGCGGTTGCACGCCAGCAGGGTGCGGGCAACGTCCGCACGGGAATTGGCTTGGGCATCGATGGGATGGGGCTCGCCTTCTTCCTCGGCATCATCACCACCGCATTGGGGTTCATCTTCGCGCCCCAGAACGCCTGGGGCCTGGGCGCATCTCCGGAGGTCACCCCACACGCGATCGCCTACCTACGCAGTTCCATTCCGGGCATCACCGGGATGTTGCTCGTGTTCGCCACTACCGGAACCCTCCGCGGACTGCAGGATACGCGCACCCCGTTCATCGCCGCGGTCAGCGGCGCGATCGTCAACACCATCGGCTCGGTCACGCTCGTATACGGCCTCGATATGGGGATCGCGGGGTCTGGACTTGCCACCGCGCTCACCCAGATCGGCATGGGCGCCTGGCTCGTGTATAAGGTGCTCATGGGCGGGCGCAGACTCGGCGGCGTCGATTGGCGCCCGCGATTCCGGGGAGTGCTGGATTCCGCTCGAGCGGGAACCCCGCTGCTCATTCGCACCCTGACCTTGCGCGCCGCGGTGCTCCTCACCGTTACCGTGGCGACGGCGCTCGGGGACGTTCCGCTCGCGGCGCACCAGATCGTCAACTCCCTGTGGGGTCTCACGTCCTTCGCCCTCGACGCACTTGCGATTGCTGCGCAAGCCCTCATCGGCTCGAGCCTCGGTGCCGGCGACGCGAAAGTGGTACGCCGCTACACCAATCGCTCGCTGTGGTGGGGTGTCCTCGGTGGAGCATTCATCGGAGTCGCCCTCGCCGGGATCGGCTTCCTCATCACTCCGCTTTTCACCTCTGATCCAGAGGTCCAGAACGCCGCCACCTGGGCGCTGGTGGTGTGCGGCGCCGTCATGCCCATCGCAGGCTGGGTCTTCGTTCTCGACGGCGTGCTCATCGGCGCCGGCGACGGCCGTTTTCTCGCCATCGCCGGGGTGATTACCCTTGTCGCCTATGTACCCCTCGCTGCCGCGGTGTGGCACTGGGCCCCCGGTGGCACAGCGGGCCTGGTGTGGTTGTGGCTGTCATTCGGGGGCGGGTTCATGCTCGCCCGCGCCCTCACCACCGGGATCCGTGCTTCCGGGGAGAAGTGGATGGTCCTCGGCGCCTGACGGCCGCGCCCGAACTCGCCCGCGGGCCGTGCACCGCTCCTCATCCGCTCTTTTCGCCGCCCGCACCTGCCGAGAACGGTCTAATGCCGGTCAACCCCGCGAATCGCCGGCATTAGACCGTTCTCGTGGCTGGGGACGGCACTTTTCGGCCGGGGTGGGCGCGGTTCGGGCGGGCCACGTCCGGTTCGAGTGCGCAGGGTGAGCGTAGGAAGTCGGGCGAGCCCTGACCGGTGCGGCGGCGACACAGCGGCGGGGGGTGCTGCCTTCGTGGCATGAAAAAGCCCGGCCGAAGCCGGGCTTTGTGCGGTAGAACCAGAAAACTACTTCGCGGGAACTACCTCAACGTTGAACGTCGCGGAGACGTTCTCGTGCAGACGCACCGAGACCTTGTGCTCGCCGAGCGACTTGATCGTGTTACCGACCTCGATCTTGCGGCGGTCGAGCTGGGGACCACCGGCGGCCACAACGGCCTCGGCGATGTCTGAGGTCTTGACCGCACCGAAGAGCCGGCCCGCGTCACTGGAACGCACCGCAACAACGGCGGTGAGGTTCGCGAGTTGGTCGCGTACGGCGTGCGCGTCTTCAATCGTTGCGATCTCACGCTTGCGCCGAGCAGCGGTCATCTGGTCGATCTGGCGCTGCGCACCCTTGGTCCACGGGGTAGCAAGGCCCCGGGGAAGCAGGTAGTTACGCGCGTAGCCGTCCTTGACCTCGACGACTTCGCCGGCTGCGCCGAGCCCGGTGACTTCGTGGGTAAGGATAAGTTTGCTTGCCATGATCCTCCCCCTTACCGGTTCGAGCTCGAGTACGGCAGGAGCGCCATCTCGCGAGCGTTCTTGATTGCGCGGGCGATCTTGCGCTGTTCCTGAACGGTGACGCCGGTGACCCGGCGGGCACGGATCTTGCCGCGGTCAGAAATGAACTTGCGCAGAACCGCAGTTTCCTTGTAGTCAATCTCGCCTTCGAAGGCAGTCCGCTTTACCGGCTTGACCTTCTTGACGATTGGCTTACGGGAGCTTCCCTTCGCCATATCCTTCTCCTTGATCGAACTCGCGCGCTGCTCAGTGCCGCCGCGCGAGGAGGCTGTTACTTAGAACGGGGGATTGGAGCCAAAGCTTTGGCCACCGCTACCCCACGGGTCGTCACTATCGGAGCCGGGCTGGCCGCCTCCGTAGGACCCCCCATCGAATCCGCCACCACCTTGGACGTCGCCGCCGCCACCGAAGTTGCCGCCGCCACCTCCAAAGTTTCCGCCTCCGCCACCGAAGTTCCCACCGCCACGGCTGGCGCGGGTGACCTGTGCGGTGGCGTACCGCATGGACGGGCCAATCTCATCAACCTGGAGCTCCACTACGGTGCGGCGTTCGCCCTCGCGGGTTTCGAACGACCGCTGCACGAGCCTGCCCTGAACGATGACTCGCATCCCCTTGGTGAGGGATTCGGCAACGTTCTCGGCAGCGTCGCGCCAGATCGAGCAGCGCAGGAAGAGAGTTTCCCCATCCCGCCACTCGTTGGTCTGGCGGTCGAAGTTCCGCGGAGTAGAAGCGACCGTGAAGTTCGCTACTGCGGCACCGGCCGGCGTGAACCGAAGTTCGGGATCCGCGGTGAGGTTCCCAACGACTGTAATGATTGTTTCGCCTGCCATGTCACTCCAAAACTGGTCGGGCGACGCTTACGCGTCTTTGCGGATGAGTTTGGTGCGCAGCACAGATTCAGCGAGGCCGAGCTGGCGATCGACTTCCTGTGCCTGGTCGGGGCTCGCCGTCATCTCAGCGACGACGTACACCCCTTCGGTGCGCTTGTTGATCTCGTAAGCCAAACGGCGCGATCCCCACACGTCGACGCTGTCGACGGTTCCTTTTCCTTCTTTCACGACGGTAAGGAACTTATCCATTGCGGGGGCCACTGCGCGCTCGTCGATCTCGGGGTCGAAGATGACCATGAGTTCATATTTACGCATGTGTAAACCCACCTCCTTCGGACTCATTCGGTCACGGCCTTTCCGTGACAGGAGGGTCAATGCGTCCCATGAGGGACTAGCCAAGGGTACCGCACGCGGTCCGGTGGCGCAGATCCTTGTGACCGACCTAACCTGCCGCGGGAATTTCCGGGCCTCTGCTCAGGCGGTCCCGTCGATTCGGGTGGTCCCGATGGGTTAGACGACGAGGAGCCGCCGCTCTCGTCGGAGTCGCCAGGTTCGCTCGGCTCCTCTGGCTCCTCGGATTCGTCGGGGTCGTCGGTTGGCTCCTCCGTCGGCTCTTCGCTCGGCTCCTCCGACGGCTCTTCACTCGGCTCTTCGCTCGGTTCCTCCTCCTCCGGCTCCTCAGATTCCTCTTCGGTGGGCCTTTGGGTCGGAGCCGGGGTGTAGGTCGGTCTGGGCGCGGTGATGGTCGAGTGGGCGGGGAACTCCTCTACGGGCAGGTCCTTCACCGCTTCGAGCATGAACTGGGTCCATACCGTCGTCGGCCACGTGCCGCCCGCCACGGGTTCCACCCCACCGATCGGGCTGAGGGTCTCCTCGTTCTTGCCGTCCTCGCTCGGCTGGAAAAGCGCGACCGCGGTGGTGAGCTGGGGCACGAAACCGGCGAACCACGCAGACTTGTACCAACTCGAGGAACCGGTCTTACCCGCGACGGGCCGGCCCAGAGCGTTCGCGGTATTCCCGGTACCGCCTTGCACCACCTGAGTCATCGCGTAGGTGACGTCCGCGGCCACTTGCGGCTCAAGCACCTCTTCCGAGGTTGTCGGCCCGGTGTAGGACTTCGCCCCGTCGGGTGTTTCCACAAAGTCAACGATGTGCGGAGTGGTCCGGTTTCCACCGTTGGCGATCGTGGAGAACGCGTGGGCGGTATCGATCACGTGGGGCGAGGCCGACCCGAGAACGTTCGCAGGGTCATCCTCAAGCCCCTTGGTGTCCTCGGGCAGGCCCAACCGGATCGCCATCTCCTTCGTCTTATCGGAACCGATCTCGGAGTTGAGGAGCGCGTACGTGGTGTTGACCGAATGCTGCGTCGCGGTCAGGAGGTTGATCCGGCCACGATTGCTGCGGTCGTAGTTCTGCACCTGCCACCCATTGATGTCCATGGGCGAGTAGGAGGGGAACGTCTCCCCGAGGTCCACGCCGGACTCCAGCGCGGCCGCGAGCGTGAAGACCTTGAACGTGGATCCCCCCTGCGCGATTGCTTGGGTGGCGGCGTTGACACTGTTCTCCAGATAGTCCTCCCCGCCGTACATCGCCCGAATTCCGCCCGTCTCGTTATCGAGGGAGAGCAACCCGACCCGCAGGTTCGGGGAGCGATCCTCGGGGAGGCTCTCGGCGGCATCGATCGCCGCCTCCTGCAGGCGATGGTCGATCGTCGTGACGATCCGATAGCCGCCGGTTTTGATGTCCTCCTCTTCGAAGCCCGCCTGATTGACGAGTTCGCTGCTCACGGTTCGAAGCAGATAGCCCTGCGGACCTTGGAACGTGTCTTCCCGACCCGGGTCCTTCACCTCAGGAAACTCTTGCTCATCGCGTTCCGCCTGGGTGAGGAACCCGGAGGTGACCATGAGATCAAGGGTCCGGTTCCAGCGCTGTTCGGCGAACTCCGGCGAGACCGCGGGATCCCAATTGGACGGCGACGGGATGATGCCGGCGAGCATCGCGGACTCCGAGACGGTGAGTTCGGCCGCCGGCTTGTCGAAGTACTCGATGGCCGCCTGTTCGATCCCATTGGCTCCCCGGCCGAAATAGATCGTGTTCATGTAGTTGGCAAGGATCTGTTCCTTGGACTGCTGCCGGTCGATCTTCAGGGCGAGGATGGCTTCCTTGAACTTCCCTCGATAACCGAGGTTGTCCCCGGTGTAGTACCGCTCCACGTACTGCTGGGTGATCGTTGATCCCCCCTGCCGCTTTCCGCCCGTGATGTTGTTGACGAATGCGCGGAGGATCCCGACGGGGTCCACCCCGGCGTTGGAGTAGAAGCGGCGATCCTCGGAGGCGACGATCGCATTCCCGACGTGGTCAGGAAGTTCGCTCGTGTCGATAATATGGCGTCGGATATCCGCGAATTGGCCCATCTCCGTCTCCCCGTCGGCGTAGTAGACGGTGGTGCTCTCCGCTGTCGCGACGTCCTCGGGCTCGGGTACGTCGATGAGCAGGTAAGCGGCGATGAAGACGCCGATCCCCAAGATCCCGATCCCTAGGATCGAGGCGAGGAGGAAGCGCCAACTCGGCAGCCAGCGTGCGACCGGCCCCTTATTCGGCCGGGGATAGTTCCAGAAGCGGTTCGGCTCCTGGTAGCGCCGCCCCCGATACCCAGAAGGTTGACCGCCGGCGGCTTTCGAACCCTCGGTTGTGGACGGCGGCCCCGGCTCGCGCTTCTGACCCTCCTTAGCGCCGCGATTCTTCACAGATTCGCGTGCGGGCGGCGTCGCGCGTTTCCCGGAGACGATCTCGTCAAACGGTCTCCGGGAAGATCGGGAATCCTTCGGCACGATGAGCCTTCCAATGAGCGGGGCCAGATGCATTCGCGGTGTTCAGTATGGCTGCCCAACCTGTGATTTCAATGGAACGTGCGCGAAATCGCACCGTTCTTTCACAAAACCCTTTCCGCGAGTGTGGCGCACTCGCACACCCCGGAAGGCCTCGGGCGCTCCCTTCGGCCCGCGAGCGGTGCGGCGCCGGGATGGCAACGCGCTAGTCTCGTCATGATTCATCCAGTTAAGCGGAAGTTCATGTCAGACCCCTCCATCCCACCCGCCGCTCCCCGCGAAACCGGTGGCTCCGGCGTCGTCGCCGATCTGCGGGGACTCGTGCGCCTCGCGGGGTTCCGGAAACTGTTCACGGTCCGGCTCGTATCGCAGTGCGGCGATGGGATGTTCCAGATCGGGCTTGCGACCCTGTTCTTCTTCTCGCCGCAGAACCTCGCAACGGCGAGCGCGGTTGCCGGCGCGTTCGCGATCCTGCTGCTTCCGTTCACGATCGTTGGACCGTTCGCCGGGCCGTTCCTCGATCGGTGGCGACGGCGCCAAGTGCTGTTGTATGGCAACCTCGCCCGGACGATCCTCACCGTCGTCATCGCCTTCATCATGGCCACCGAAGGGATCACCACCGGCGTATACGTACTCGCCCTGCTCACCCTCTCGGTGAACCGGTTCCTCCTCGCCGCGTTGTCGGCGGGTCTGCCCAAAGTCGTTCCCGACGAACGGCTGCTCACCGCCAATTCCCTCTCCCCGACCCTCGGCGGAGTGTCGGCGGTGTTCGGAGCCGCCCTCGGGCTCCTCATCGGCCTCTTCTTCCCCGAGGGCGCGTTCCAGGACACCGCGACCCTCATCGCAGCGGCGGCGTTGTTCGCCGCGGCGGCCGCCGTCGCCCTGCGCCTAGAGCCCGACGAACTCGGCCCGCAGCGACCTGAGGCAACCGGGCTGGCCGCAGCGTGGTCCCAGATCCGCAAAGTCACCGGAGACATCGCCGAAGGTGCCCGGTACCTCCTCGCGCGGCGAACTCCTGCCCTCGGGCTCGGGGTGATGGCCAGCCACCGGTTCATTTACGGCCTGAACTTCATCGCGCTCCTGCTCATGTCCCGCAACCTCCTGACGGATCCGGACCTCCCGGGCCAAGGGCTCGCGATGTTCGGGTTCCTCTCCGGGATCTCCTTCGCGGGCAACGGACTCGCGATCGTACTCACCCCGATCGCCCACCGGTGGATCGCGCCGTGGCGGTGGATCCTCATCTGCCTCGGCCTCGGTGCGGCCTCCCAGATCCTCATCGCGAGTTCCTACCAACTCACCGTCGTCGCGGTCTCGGCGATCCTGCTTGGGTTGTCGGTCCAAGGGGTGAAGATCGCCGTCGACACGATCGTCCAGCGAGACACCGACGACGCCTACCGGGGCCGGGCGTTCACGTTGTACGACACGATGTACAACGCGGCGTTCTGCGCTGCCGCCGTCCTCGCCGCCATCGCTTTACCGGATACGGGTTGGTCGGCCCGGGTGTTCCTCGCGCTCACCGTGGGGTATCTGCTCCTGACCGCCTGGTTCTGGCGCAAGAGCACGGCGTTCACCGAGGCACGTCCGTAGGCCTCAGCCCCGGCTCTCCCACCAGCGCCGCAGTTCCGCGATCGCCTCCTCGCGGTTCAGCGGCCCCTGTTCCATCCGGACCGCGAGCATGTGCTTATAGGCGGCGCCGACGTCGCGGCCGGGTGTGAGGTCGAGGATCTCCATGATCTCGTTGCCGTCGAGATCCGGGCGGATCGCCTTGAGCTCCTCCTCCTCGGCGAGTTCCGCGATCCGCCGTTCCAGGTCGTCGTAGGCGTGGGAGAGGCGGGCGGCTTTGCGTTTGTTCCGGGTCGTGCAGTCCGCACGGGTGAGCCGGTGCAGGCGCTCGAGCTGCTCACCCGCATCGGTGACGTAACGGCGCACG
>CAMXUZ010000249.1 GCA_947251855.1 uncultured Ruaniaceae bacterium | reverse complement strand
GCCGCACCTGCCGAAGATCGTGGTGCCAGCGGCGCGCCGGCGGTTACGCGCGCTCATCGGGCACCTCATCGTCGACGCCGACGAGGAATCCCTCACCCGACACATCGCCTCGATGCTCGCCACCGGGTATCGGCTCAACCTCAACCTCCTCGGCGAAGCAGTGCTGGGGGAGCGGGAGGCGCGGTCGCGCACGAACCGCACGATCGCCCTCCTTCAGCGCCCCGACGTCGATTACGTCTCGGTGAAAGTCTCCTCGCTCGTTTCCCAGATCAACCCGTGGGATCTCGCCGAGGGGAGCAACCGGGTCATCGAGCGGCTGCGGCCAGTCTTTGCCCAAGCGATGGCGAGCAGCCCGCACAAGTTCGTCAACCTCGACATGGAGGAGTATCGGGACCTCGCCCTCACCGTGGAGGTGTTCGAGCTGCTCCTGAGCGAACCAGAATTCATGCACCTCTCCGCCGGCATCGTGTTGCAGGCCTACCTGCCCGACTCCGCCGAGGCGATGCGCCGGCTCATCGGATTCGCCACCCGCCGGGTCCAGGCGGGTGGCGCTCCGATCAAGATCCGCCTCGTCAAGGGCGCGAACCTCGCGATGGAGAAGGTCGAGGCCGAACTCCACGGCTGGGCACAAGCGCCGTATGAGGAGAAGGCGGACGTCGACGCGAACTTCCTGCGCCTCATCGATACGGCGCTACGCCCGGAAGCCGCCTACGCGGTGCGGCTCGGGGTCGCCTCCCACAACCTTTTCCACCTCGCGTACGCCCACTTGCTCGCTGTGGACCGCGGGGTGGAGGCAGCGCTCGACGTGGAGATGCTGCACGGGATGGCCCCGAGTGCCGCTGCGGCGATCCAGGCGGAGGTGGCCAATCCGCTCGTTCTTTACACGCCGGTGGTGGCGAAGGAGGATTTCGACGTCGCCGTCCCCTACCTCGTGCGCCGACTCGAGGAAGCCGCCGCCGAGGAGAACTTCCTACGCGACCACTTCACCGGGAACCTCGAGGGCCAGGAGCGCGCCTTCCTCGCCGCGTGCGGGCGGGAAGCGCCCACGACCCCGCGGCGCACCCATGCCCGCACCCCGGCGCAGGAAGGGTTCACCAACACCCCCAATTGCGACCCCGCCCTCGCCCGTGCCCGCGCCGACGCGGCGCAGGCGCTCGGTGCGCCGTTGCCGACACCCGCGATCCGGAAGATCGGTGCCGGGGACGTGGAGGGCGTCGTCGACGCGGCGCGAGCGGCCTCCCAGGAGTGGCGGAACGTGCCTGCGGCGCAGCGTGCGCAAGTGCTGCGAACCGTGGCCGCCGAGTTGGAGAATCGGCGGTTCGAGCTCGTTACGGTGATGGCCCGCGAAGCTGGAAAGACCGTGGGAGAGGCGGACCCGGAGATTTCCGAAGCGATCGACTTCGCCTGCTATTACGCCCAGGAGGCGGCCCGCCTGGAACAACTCGCCGCGGAGGAGGGCACCCAGTTCGTTCCCGACCGCGTCGTGCTCGTCACCCCGCCGTGGAACTTTCCCGTGGCGATCCCCATGGGCGGAGTGCTCGCTGCACTCGCCGCGGGCAGCGCGGCCATCATGAAACCGGCCCCGCAGACGCAGCTCTGCGCGCAGGTGGCCATGCAGGCCGTGCATGAGGGGCTCCGCGCGCACGGCTACCCAGAAACGATCGCCCAAATCGTCGCGGTTGATGAGGACGAGGCGGGCCGTACGCTCCTCGCGCACCCCGCGGTGGACACGGTGATCCTCACCGGCGCCTATTCCACCGCGCAACTGTTCACCTCCTGGCGGGTGAACCGGGAGCGCGGGCCGCGGGTGCTGGCGGAGACCTCGGGCAAGAACGCTCTGATCATCACCCCGAGCGCGGATGTCGACCTCGCGGTCAAGGACGCCGTCCACTCGGCATTCGGGCACGCGGGCCAGAAATGCTCCGCCGCCTCGCTCGTGATCCTCGTCGGTTCCGTCGCACAGTCCGAGCGGTTCCGCCGCCAACTGCTCGACGCGGTCGAATCACTCAACGTGGATTGGCCCACGAACCTCGCCGCGACCGTCGGGCCCCTCATCGCACCCGCGGACGGGAAACTTCAGCGCGCCCTCACCACTCTCGACGACGGTGAGCAGTGGCTCGTGGCGCCTCAGCAGCTCGATGATGCGGGCCGGTTGTGGCGCCCCGGGGTGAAGGAGGGCGTACAGCCTGGGTCGGAATTCCACCAGACCGAATACTTCGGACCCGTCATGGGGATCATGGCCGCAGAATCGCTGGAGCAGGCGATCGAGTGGCAGAACAGTACCCCCTTCGGCCTCACCGGCGGAATCCACAGCCTCGACCCCGCCGAGATCGCCCAGTGGCGCGAATCGGTCGAGGTGGGCAACGCGTACGTGAACCGTACGATCACCGGAGCGATCGTGCGCCGCCAGCCCTTCGGCGGGTGGAAGAATTCCTCGGTCGGGCCCGGCGCGAAGGCCGGTGGTCCGAACTACGTCGCGCAGCTCGGCCAGTGGCAGCAGGTGAACGGGCCGAAGCAGTTGGGTGACATCGGGCCCCGGGTGGGGGAGTTCCTTGATGCGACCGCGCCCTGGCTGGGCCCCGAAGAGCGGGACTGGCTGCGGGAGAGCGCCCGCTCCGATGCCCACGCGCGGGACGTATACCGCACGCCGGTGGACGTCAGCGGTCTGCGCAGCGAAACGAACGTGTTCCGGTATCGGCCCGGCCCGCGGATGACGATCCGCGCGGGGGAGAACACCCCGCTCGTACAGGTGTTTCGCCTCAGCGCGGCCGCGCTCGCGGCGGGGGTGGATGCCGGCGTGAGCGTGGCGCCGGCGGTGTTCGCTGCCCTGCCGCAGGAGGTGCGGCGCGCGTGGCAGCACCCGAGCGCCCGCGTCGAGGAAGAAGCGGGAGCAGAGACCTCCGCCCCCGCGCCAGCACACCCGGGCCCGGCGGACGGGAACGGGCAGGCGGGCGCCCAGGGAGCAGCGGCGGGCGGTGGCGC
>CAMXUZ010000248.1 GCA_947251855.1 uncultured Ruaniaceae bacterium | reverse complement strand
CGTTCGGCAGACTTCAACTGGGTTTCGTCGAGCCGCGCGGGGACGAAATACTCCGAGCGTCCGGCATTGTACCGAGCGTCGTAGTCGTAGGCGCCTTCGGTGTCGATCTCGACCGCCGGCAAGGCGAGGGGTCCGCTTCCGAAGTCGACTACCGAGACGGCCACTTCGATCCCGTCGACGAACTCTTCGACCATGACGACGTCGTCGTAAGCGAACGCAGAAACCATCGCGTGCGGCAGGTGCTCGGGAGCATCAACGACACTCACACCGAGCGCGGAACCCCCGCTCGCGGGTTTGACCACGAGGGGGAACGTGAAATGAGAGCTCACGAGTTCGAGGATGCCCGGCGCGCCGACGTCACGGAACAGTGCTTGGGTGAAGGTCGTCAGCCGCGGGGTGGTGCCCCCGGCACGGGCAACGACCGCTTTCGCGATGGGCTTGGACCAGGAGACCCGCGCCCCGGTGGCCTCTGAGCCGATGAAGGGTACTCCGGTGAGCGAGAGGAGATCGGTGAGTGAGCCGTCCTCTCCCGTGGATCCGTGCAGGAGCGGCCAGACGACGTCGGGCTGGGTCTGTTGAACGAAGGGCAGGAGATTCGTGTCGACGTCGCCGAGGGTGACCTCGAAGCCCGCGCTGCGCAGTACCTGGGCGACTCGGCGACCGGATTTGATCGAGACATCGCGTTCGTGGGACAGGCCCCCGGAAAGTACGAGGACGTGCGCCTCCCCGGTCGCGGGAGCAGGGCCGTCGTGCGGGAGAGGGGAGGTGTTCATCAGTTCACGTCCGGTCCGGGGGCATGGGTGCCCGTGAGCGTATTCGTGGCATCGATTCCGAACATCTGTACGAGTTCGAGTTCTTTCTGCACCACGCGGGAGAGGCGCCGCACACCCTCGGTGATGCGCTCGGGCGTGGGGTAGCAGAACGAGAGTCGCATGTTCGCCGATCCGCCGTCGTCGGCGTAGAACGCAATACCGGGCACGTAGGCAACGAGTTCGGTGACGGCGCGGGGCAGCATGGAGTGGGCGACCAGGCCGTCGGGCAGGGTCACCCACGTGTAGAAGCCGCCTTGCGGGACCGTCCAGCGTGCGTCGGGCAGGTACTCCTCCAGCGCGCTGATCATCGCGTCGCGGCGCTCTCGATAGACCTCCCGGAATTTCTTCACTTGGCCGAGCCAATCCCAGTTCTTCAGGTAGGTCGAGATCGACAGTTGCGACATCATCGAGGGGCACAGGATCGAGGCCTCGGACGCGATGACGAGTTTCTCGCGAACCGCGTGCGGGGCGAGCGCCCACCCGACCCGAAAGCCCGGGGCGAACGTCTTGGAGAACGACCCGAGGTAGATGACGTGCTCGGGGGCGAAGGAATGCAGCGCCGGTAAGGGATCGGCGTCAAAACCCAACAATCCGTACGGGTTGTCCTCGAGGATGAGCACGCCGTACTTCTTCGCGATCTCGGTGATCTGCGGGCGCCGTTCCAAGCTCAGGGTCATCCCACCGGGATTGTGGAAGTTCGGGACCGTGTAGATGAACTTCACCCGGCGTCCCTCGGCTGCGAGCCGGGCGAGGGTCTCCTCCAGCGCTTCGGGTACGAGCCCGTCGTCGTCCATAGGAACATGCTCGACTTCGGCTTGGGCGGCATGAAACACCCCGAGCGCTCCGACGTAGCTCGGCGCTTCTGCAACAATGACATCGCCCGGATCGATGAATATTCTCGTGACGAGGTCGAGGGCCTGCTGCGAGCCGGTGGTGACGACGACGTCGTCGGCGTGCGCGGAGATCGCCTCCAGGGCCATCACTTCGAGGATCTGCTCGCGCAGCTCCGGTGCGCCCTGCCCCGAACCGTACTGCATCGCGACGGTGCCGTGCTCTCGGATGAGGCGGGAGCTCACCTCCGCGACGACGTCAAGGGGCAACCCGTCTAGAAACGGCATCCCGCCGGCGAGCGACACCACCTCAGGGCGGTTGGCCACAGCGAAAAGTGCCCGTATCGCCGAGGCTTTCATATGGTGGGTGCGCTCCGCGTAGGAGTCAAACCATGGGTCTAGACGGGTGCCTTCTTGCATCTACTTCACGTATTCTTCGACTTCTGACAGGATCGACTTCTTCGGCTGTGCCCCGACGATCGTGCGCGCGACCTCGCCGTTGACGTACAGGTTCATCATGGGGATCGACAACACTCCGTAGTTCGCGGCGGTCTGCGGGTTCTCGTCCACGTTGAGCTTCATGATGGTGAGGCGGTCGGTCTCGCCCGCGATCTCTTCCAGGATCGGCGCAACCTGACGGCAGGGGCCGCACCACGGGGCCCAGAACTCCACGAGGACGGGCCCGGATGCTTGCAGCACATCGGCGTCGAAGGTGGCGTCGCTGGTGTCTTTGATCTTGCTCAATTCTCCTCCAAAACGGGTTAGGGTGTGTGATTCGCGAAGAAAGCTCAGGCCGAGACGGTTGCTTCAGCCTTGACCGGGGCAGCCGCTTCTGCGAGATAGCGCTCGGCGTCGAGGGCCGCTGAACAGCCGGTGCCCGCGGCAGTGATCGCCTGTCGGTAGTGATCGTCGACGACGTCGCCGGCCGCGAATACGCCCGTGAGGTTCGTGTGAGTGCTTGGGGAGGCCACGGAGATGTAGCCGCCGTCCTTGAGGTCGACCTGGCCCTTGACGAGATCGGTCCGCGGCAGGTGGCCGATCGCGACGAACAAGGCACCGGCCTCCAAGTCCCGTTCCTCGCCGGTGACCGTGTCACGGAGCCGGACGCCGGTCACGCGGTCCTCACCGAGGATCTGGGCGACTTCGCTGTTCCATTCGAAGGTGATCTTCGGATCCGCCATCGCACGGTCGGCCATGATCTTCGAGGCGCGCAGTTCGTCGCGGCGGTGCACGATGGTGACCTTGGACGCGAAGCGGGTGAGGAAGAGCGCCTCTTCCATCGCCGAATCCCCGCCGCCGACGACGACGATGTGCTGATCCTTGAAGAAGAACCCGTCGCAGGTCGCGCACCAGCTCAGGCCGCGGCCGGTGAAGGACTTCTCCTCGGGCAGGCCGAGCTCCTTGTAGGCCGACCCCATGGCGAGGATCACCGAGCGGGCGTGAAAGGTCTCCCCATCCGTCGTCGTCACCGACTTGACCGTGCCGGTGAGCGTGGCGGATTCGATGTCTTCCAGGCGGATGTCGGTGCCGAAGCGTTCGGCCTGCTGTTGCAGGTTCATCATGAGTTCGGGCCCCATGACACCGTCCGGGAAGCCGGGGAAGTTCTCCACATCGGTGGTGTTCATCAGGGCGCCCCCGGCGTCGATCGAGCCGGCGAACATCAGCGGTTCCAGGCCAGCGCGAGCGGCGTAGATCGCGGCGGTGTAACCGGCGGGGCCGGAGCCGATAATGATGACGTTGTGTGTGGGAGTTGACACGAGAGGTTTCCTATCGGTGGTTCTAATAAGTCTCACATATCCCAACGACTCTTCGCGCCCGTGTGTTCCCGAGAGGGGGGTGGAACGTGGCCCGACTCACTCAATTGACACCTCGGCGAGTTCGATCCGGTTCATTCCGTCGGAATCGGCGACGGGCAGTTCGGGGAACCACAGCACGATCGTGTCGGTTTCCACCGGTTCATCGAACGTGAAGGTCGTCTCGTGGTCGATCGCGCCCGAGGCGAGTACGTCCCCCTTCGTCGGGTCCTTCGGATCACCCGCGCGCACTTCGACCTGGCCGCCCTTTCCGTCGACGAGGAGGACCACCTCGGAAACCTCCGTCTCGTCCTCGAGGACGATGGAGAACCCGAGTCCGTCCTTGATCGCATACGTAGGGTCGTTGTACCGAAGGGAGCGCCAGATCGTCGAGGGATCGTCGTCGATCGCCAGGTGCGCGAGGTCCTGGTTCTCACCGGCCCCGGTGGAGGGGTCGTAACTCACCGCCTCCTTGATCTTGATCGGCTTGGGCTCCTCCTTCTCCGGGGTGGGCTCGGGTTCTTCCTCTGGCGTGGCTTCGGGCTCCTCCGGCTCCTGCGTCTCGGTAGCAATCGGGGTGGGCGGGGGCAGCGGTGCGGGTTCGAAATTGCGGGCCGAGCGCAGGCTCGAGGAGGCGAGCACGAGGGCGAACACCACGAGCGCGAGCATGCCGAGCAGCACGAAACCTGCCGGATTGAATCGGCGTTCCTGAGGCTCGTCCCCGACGGGTCGGAACTGTTCAGCGATCCCGGAGGTGAACGAGCGGAGCCGCTCGCGGTGATCGCGGGACTTTGCCGCCGAGGTCGGGGTGGCCGCAGGAGGGGTCGCGGCGGGTGCGGGGGGCTGGACCTGCGTGAACTGGCGTTCCGGGGCGGGTCCGAACGTGGAGTCTCCGCTCCCAGCCGGCGGGCTCGGGCGAACGGACGTGCGCCGGATCTCCACCGGTTCGCTCGTTGCGGGAACGTCCCAGCCGCGCGGTCCGGCGACGAGTGAGGAGGCGGGCGCGATCACCCCACCCTCGCGGTGCCCTCCGAAATCCTCCGCGGGCTCAGGGGAGGGATCGGAGTGCCCGTGACTCTCCTCGCCGGCGCTGGAGTCTTCCGCCTCGTGAGGAGCGGGGGCGGGCGGGGAATCGACGTTGTCGCTCACGGCGACGGCCTCGAAGCTTCCCGTTGTGAAATCCTCCGACAACATCATCGCCGGGGCGGGAGAAGGTACCGGCTGCCACGGGCGCAGGCTCTCGGCGAGTTCGCCCGGGGTGTGCGGGCCCTCCTCGAAGGGGCTGATCGTCAGGTGAGCGAGCCGGATGAGGTCCATCGGCGCGTCGGGAGCGAGCTCGTGGAGCTGCTGGGCGCTGGAGACCGCCTGGCTCGCGGGGGGAAGGTCGGTCTTCTGCGAACCGACCCACTTGCCGGAGAGCCCCGCGAAGAGGATCTGCGCGAGAGCGACCGCATCTTTACGCGCTCCCAGTTCGGAGGATTTCGCCGAGACTCCCTTGAGCGCCGCTTCGAAGCCGAGGCCAAGGACCTGCACCGAGCCGTCGTGCAGGGCGATGGAATCGGGAGTGAGGGCGAGATGCTGCACGCCCTGGCGGCGGGCCCGCTCGAGGCCCGTTGCGGCCTCACCCACGACGGAGCGAACCTCCTCGGCGCTGATCGCGCCATTGGCGATGAGCTCGGTGAGGTTGGGGCCATCGACGACACCGGTGATGACCACGCCCGCCTCCCCGGCTTCGAGGACCCGGTAGATCCGCGGGAAATACGGATCGGTGAGCACGGCGCGGCGGCGGGCCGCATCAAGCGCGGCGGCGACCCGATCGGCGTCGCCGGTGAGGATGAGCGCGCGGATCGATTTGGCGAGGATCGTGTCCTCCGCCTGCCACGTGGTCAGCGAATACTCTTCCCCCGCATGGACGGATGCGCGGGAAATAAGACGGTACCGATCTGCGATAACGTCTCCGGCTTCCCACTGTTCGCTCACGACACCAGCCTTCATCTCAGACGGAGCAAAGAACGAACCCATCTTACGCAACGCAGCCGATCCTGGAAGACGGGCGACGAGGGGTGAAACGCGGCGGGTGAGCGGTTCAACCATCCCCACCACGCGCGCGACCAGTCCGTCGAGTTCGGTGACGTTGAGCAGGCGCAACAGCACGAGGTAGCCCACGCCCATGAGCACGCCGATGACGGCGACCCGGGCGAGGGAGCCGAGCAACCCCGCTTGCACCCCCCACACGTGCAGCAGCCCCCACCCGAGCAGCGTGGGCGGCAGGACGGCGATGACGAGGCGCAGGTGCGTGCGTAACACCCGGGCGCCGTCGAGGCTGGGCAGCTTCCGGCGCAGGGCGAGGTAGGAGACGACGGCGCCGAAGGAGTTGGAAATGGTTGTTCCCAGCGCGGCCCCGACGACGACCCACCACGTGGGCGGGAAGAAGAGGTAGGCGACCCCGCAGGAGGCGACGACGATGAGCATCATCGGGATCTGGATGAGGAACAGGCTCTTCGTGTCCTCGTAGGCGAAGTACACCCGTTGCACCATCGTCCACGCCCCGATCGGCACGAGGCCGAGGGCGAAAGCGACGACGACGTGCCCGATCGCCTGTTGGGCCTCCCACGTGGGGCTGCCCGCGAGGATCAGCGCGACGACGGGGATCGCGAGCACCATCAGCGCGGCGGTCGCGAACACGGTGAACACCCCGAGCGTGCGCAGACCCATCGAGAGTTGGTCACGCACCGTTTCTGCTTCGCCCGCGACGGCGTGGTGGGAGAGCCGGGTGAACATCGCCGTCACCAACGAGACGGTGATGAGCGATTGGGGGAGCATGAAGATCGTGAACGCGTGGTCGTAGGAGGCGTTCCCGGCGATAGTTATCCCCAGTTCCGAGCCCGCGGTCCCTGCCGCGACGGCGAGGTTGGAGATGACGAGGTAGCCCAGTTGCCCCGCCGCGAGCGCCGCGAATGCCCACCCCGCGACCTTCGAGGCCCGCCCGAGCCCGGAGCCACGGAACTTGAACACGGGCTTGAGCCGGAACCCGCTGCGGTACAGGGGGATGAGCAGCACGAGGGCCTGGGCGGCGATGCCCGCCGTCGCGGTGCCGGCGACGAGCCAGATCCGGGTGGCATCCCAATCGGCGGGGGTGACGGCGCTGACCTGATACTCGCCGTAGAGGTAGAGGTATACCCCCAGCCCGATGATGGAGACGATGTTGTTGAGGGCGGGTGCCCACATGTAGGGGCCGAAGTTGCCGCGGGCGTTGAGCACCTGCCCGAGGAGGGTGTACAGGCCGTAGAAGAACAGTTGCGGGAGGCAGATGTAGGCGAACGCCAATGCCAGCGGTTGCCACTCCGGGCTCATCCGCGCGGCGTAGAGGGTGAGCAGGACGCTCGCGCCCGCGGTGAGGAGCGCCGTCACCCCCGCAAGCACTCCGGTGCCGAGGGTGAGGAGTTGGTTGACGTACCGGTTGCCGCCGTCGGGTTGTCGCATCGCCCGGACGATCTGCGGCACGAGGACGGCGTTGAGGACCCCGCCGGCGATGAGCATATAGATGATCGTGGGGAGCTTGTTCGCGACGGAGAAGGCGTCGGCCGCGCCTCCCACGGTCGCGATCGCCGCGGCGAGCATCGCGGCGCGGGCGAGTCCGAGGACCCGGGAGACTAGGGTTCCCGAGGCCATGACGGCAGCGGAACCTGCGAGTGTCTTCTTAGCCATTCTGCCTCCGCGCCCGGCGGCCGGATCGGATATTACGGAAGAGTCCGAACAGGAATCCTACGGCAACGACCCCGGCGAGCACGGCCGTGCCGGTGGTTTCCCAGTCGGCGCGGACCCGCACGGTGAAGTTCTGGGCCGCGGCGACGTCCTCACCCTCGTCGTTCACCAGGCGGATCGTCGCCGAGACGTTCCCGTTCGCGACCGCCGTGATGGGAACGCGCACCGTCGTGCTCTGCCCGGGCTCCAGGCTCGCGGTCACCGGGTCCTCCGCCAGTAGGCGGGCGTCCTCCGGCTGCACGAGCACGGTGGGATGCAACGGGAGCGGGCTCTCATTCTCCACCGAGACGGGCAGATCGCCGCCCTGGGAGATGAGGTTGACGGTGGAGGGGCGCTCGATCGTGAGGAACTGCGCGCTGGAAGCGTCCTCCACCTCGGCGAGGAGTTCCTGCTGCTGGGAGGGATCGTCCCGCCATACCTCCGACCCGGCGAGGAAGGCCGTCGTCTCGAACAGCGCCCCGACCCGTTCGGGGGCCTCGGTGAGGGAGGCGAAGGAGTCGGCGCGGGCGAGGGAGCCGGCAAGCGCCTCGACGTCGGAGCTCGTGAGGTGCGAACTCAACGGCGGCAACCCGCCCGCGACGCCCCGGCCCGGCGTGGGGGAAGTGAGCGGGGAGAGCTCGAGCCACGGGGCCTTTTCCAGCACCTGAAGGTTTTCCGCGACGAGCTCGGCCTGCTCCGCGGTGAGCTCTGGTGGCAGTGTGACGAGGAGGGAGGAGCTCTCCTCCTGGGCTTCGATCAGGGTGCGAGCGAGGAGTTCGCGCGGCTCGGTGCGTGCCAACAACAGATCGGTCAAGCCCGCGTCCGGGGAGCGGACGGTCAGATGCCCCGCCGTGGGTGGGACGAAGTTGGCTCCCGCTTCCGTGGCCGGGATGAGAACGGTGTTGGTGCGCTCATCGAGCCGGGAGATCGACCCCGAGTCGAGGCCGGTGAAGGACCAGATCACCCCATCCGCCGGGGATAGTTCCGCCTCCTCGAGGAGGGTACGTGCGCGGCTGGCGTTCCGTTCGCGCAGGTCCTCGCCGTCCGCTCCGGCCCGAAGGAGTGCTTCCCAATCGGGCCGCGCCCACCCGAGGGAAAGGACGTCCCGGTCGCCGGTCGCGGCGCGGAGCTTCTGTGCGAGTTCAACCGAACTCTTCGCGGGGTCCCACTGGAGCGGGTCGGGCACGGCCGTCTCATCCCCCTGCTCGGCGGGTTCCTCGCCAGGTGCGGCGGGGAGGAAGGGGCCCAGCCGGGTCGGGGGAACCTCGTCGAGCAGCGCAGCATCGACTCCCCAC
>CAMXUZ010000247.1 GCA_947251855.1 uncultured Ruaniaceae bacterium | reverse complement strand
GGGGTGGGCCCCCCGCCGCCGCCGGCCGGCGTCTCCCCCCGTGGGCGCCCGGCGCTGCCCGATGCCCCCCTCGTCGTCCCCGCGTCCCGAGCGCCCCCGACCCCCCGGCGGCGTGGGGTACGCTCGGTAGATTGGACTCATGACCGTGACCGACGAGCCTCGCGGCCACAAGCGCCGCACCGTCAGCGGTGTGGGAGGCGGAATCGCGGGCGCCGGCGCGCTCGGCGTGATGTTCCATGACGGCTTCCCGGGCCGGTACGAACAACCCACGGAGCACGGCAAAGGGGACGCCGACGACGCCTACTCGGCGAAGGACGTCATCTACTCGATGTGCATGCAGTGCAACACCTTCTGCACGATCAAAGTGCGCCTCACCGACCCCGGGGGGACGGAAGCGACCTCGCTCGTTCGCAAGATCGCCGGGAACCCCTACTCCCCGCTGACGGTCCAACCCCTCTCGGCGATCCCGTACGACACCGACCCGGAAGCGGCGGTCAAGGGGATCGGGAACATGTCCCGCGACGCGAAATCCCGCTCGGGTGGAATCGCCTGCCTCAAGGGGCAGGCGGGCCCCCAGATCGTGCACGACAAGCGCCGGATCACCTCCCCGATGAAACGTGTCGGGGAGCGCGGCAGCGGCGAATGGCAGACGATCACCTGGGAACAGGCGATCAGCGAAATCCTCGACGGCTCCGACCTGGGCACCCCGGGTATCCGCGAATGGTGGGCCTACGCCCCCGAAGAGGAGGTCATGTCCGACTGGGAGAAGGTCGAGGACGGCGAGATGGCGGCGGAGGAGTTCGAGGCCGCCTGGGGCGATAAACTCATCGATCCCAAACGCCCCGAGCTCGGCCCGAAGGCCAACCAACTCGCCCTCATCACCGGCGACCGCCAACCTCTGCTGGGCGAATGGTTCGTCAACCAGGCCTTCGGGTCGACCAACCAGTTCAACCACGGGGGCACGTGCGGGGTCACCGGCGTGCAATCCAACGTGCACATGCTCCCCACGACGAAGCACAAACGCATGTACGTCGACATCGACTACTGCGAGTACATGGTCGTGTGGGGAACCGAGCCGCTCACCGCGCAGAAGGGCCCGACCTGGCTCGCCCCGCGGATCTCCGTCGCGCGGCGCCGGGGAATGAAGATGGCCGTCATCGACCCGCGGATGTCGAAAACCGCAGAGAAGGCGGACACGTGGCTCCCGGTGCAGCCGGGCAAGGACATCGACCTCGCCTACGCGATGATCCGGTGGATCATCGACAACGAACGCTACGACGAGGACTACCTGCGCGCGGCCGGGCCCAAGGCCGCGGAAGCCGTCGGTGAGCCGACCTGGTCGGACGCCACCCACCTCGTCGACGTCGACGACGAAGCTCGCCCGAAGATCTCCGCCGTCGACCTCGGGCTGCTGCCCGCGCCGGAGGTGGAAGAAGGGGCGCCGCCACCCGAGCTGGAGGCCGTCGTCGCTATTGATGGTGAACTCGTGGCGGCGAGCGAGGCAGACGGACCCGCTGATCTCGACGTCGACATCGTCCACGAGGGGCGCCGGCTGCGCTCGGTGTTCTCCCTGCTCGCCGAACGGGCCCGGGAGCGTACCGTGGAGGAGTACTGCGAGGCGGCCGGGATCGATCCGGAGCAGGCGATCGAGGTGGCCCGCGAGCTCACCTCCCACGGCAAACGCGCCGGGATCATGAGCTACCGCGGGCCGGCGATGCACACGAACGGGTACGACGCCGTCCGGGCGATCGGTTACCTCAACTTCCTCATCGGCAACCACGACTGGAAGGGCGGGCATATCTCTGGTCAGAAGACCTACTCCACCCGCCAGGGCCGCTACGACCTCGACACCGTTCCCGGGGGGTACACCCCGTGGGGGATCCCGGTCACCCGGGAGAAGGTGCGCTACGAGACGACCTCGTTCTTCGCCGAGGACGGCTACCCGGCCCGGCGACGGTGGGTGCCCTTCACCGGCAACGCCTGTCACGAGGTGATCCCCTCCGCGGCCGCCGGATATCCCTACTCCCTCAAGGCGCTGTTCCTGAACCGCCACTCGCCGCTGAACTCCTCCCCCGGGGCTCACCGGAACGCCGAGCGGCTGAAGAGGACGGACAAGATCGAACTCGTCGTCGCCTTCGACATCACCGTGGCGGACTCCTCGATGTACGCCGACTACCTGCTCCCGGACCTCACCTACCTGGAGAAGTTCACCCAGGAGGGGATCTACCCCTCCCAGCAGTACGCCGTCACCCAACTCGGCCAGCCCACCACCCGCGCCTACCGCGGCCCGCGCACCACCGAGGAGACCTTCATCGACCTCGCGAAGGCGATGGGCCTGCCCGGGGTGGGCAAGGATGCGTTCGGGCCGGGCACCTCCTTCGACGCGAGCGAGGATTACTGGCTCAAGCTCGCCGCGAACGTTGCCTACGACGGGGAGGAGCCGGTGCCCGACGCCAGCGCCGAGGAGGAGGAGATCTTCGCCGGCGCCCGCGAGAAGGCGCTGGGGGACACCTTCGACCTCGCGCGCTGGCAGGAGGCGGTCACGGGCGAGGAGTGGAAGAAGGTCGTCACCGTGCTCAACCGGGGCGGGCGCTTCACGGGCCAAGCGGCCGAACGGGCCGATGGGTACGAAGGCGACTGGCTCAAGTACCGCTATGAGGGCCTGTGCCAGTTCTACGACAACCCGACCGCCGGGCTCACCGACTGCATGACCGGGGACTACTTCGACGGGCTCGCCAAGATCCGCCCCGCGCAGAAATCTGACGGCACGATCATCGACGCGAGCGCGCAGTTCCCGCTGCAGTTCACCAACTGGAAGTCCCGCACCCAGGGCACCTACCGCACGGTGAACTCCGCGTGGCTACGGGAGGTCAAGCCCGAGAACTACCTGTGGATCTCCGCCCGCGACGCCGCCGCCCGCGGCATCGAGACCGGGGACGCGGTGCGGATCACCTCCGCCACCGCGACGGTGGAAGGCACCGCCCACGTGCTCCAGGGGATCCGCCCCGGAGTGGTCGGCGCGGACAGCGCCTTCGGACACAAGGGCTACGGCGCCTCCGACGTCGTCATCGACGGTCAGCGGATCAGCGCGGTGCGCGATTACGGGCACTCCGAATCCGCCCGCCGGATCACCCCGGGGCAGGAAGAGACCGGGTATGCGCCCTCGCGCAGCCGCGGGTTCCCCGTGAACATCCTCCTGGAGGAGGACTCGGTGGACGGCGGCGGCGGCCTCGTCGATCCGATCGGGGGCGGGGCGGCGCAACTGAACACGTGGGTCCAGGTGGAGAAGATCTGAAG
>CAMXUZ010000246.1 GCA_947251855.1 uncultured Ruaniaceae bacterium | reverse complement strand
GATCCACCCCGCGGCGGCGGCGGTGAGCGTGACGATCGCGCCGAGCATCACGGCTCCTACACGAGTTTTAAGGCGGAGAGCAGCGCGGTGCGCATTGCTTCTACGGGCGCCTGCTCGCCCGTCATCAGCCGCACCTGCTCGGCGGCCTGGTACAGCAGCATGTCGTAGCCTGGAGCCACGGTTCCGCCCCGTTCGCCCCAGGTGCGCGGAAGCGCGGTGGGCCACCCCTGGTAGATGACATCGAGAACGGTCTGGCTCGCGGTCAACTCCTGGGGCAACGCCTCGCATAGTTGGTCGGAGGCACCCCCGGGAATGGTGGAGATGAGCACCTCGGCCCGCTGGATCGCCTCGACCGCTTCGGCCGAACCGAGCGTGAGATAGCGGGGCGTGACGCCCATGGAGGTCGCCGCGCGGATGACCGTACCCGCCCGCCCGAGGGAACGGACGAGGATCGCCGGCGCGGTGATCCCGAGTTGACCGAGTGCGGCCACCGCGGAGGCCGCCGTCGCCCCGCCGCCGATGATCACTCCGGTGCGCGGCGCCTCCGCGACCTCGGCCCGCGCCTGCGTGACGGCCTCGACGATGCCGTACACGTCGGTGTTCGCGCCGACTTTGAGGCCACCGGGGGAGAACAGCAGCGTGTTGACGGCGCCGACGACCTCAGCGAGCGGTTCCACGACGTCGACGACCTGTAGCGCCACCTGCTTCAGCGGCATCGTCAGCGACAGCCCGGCCCACTCCTGTCCACAGGCGGAGACGAAGTTCGCGAAGTCCTCCTCGGTCACCTCGTAGCGGTCGTACTCCCACGACTCCAGGCCCAACGCGGCGTACGCGGCCCGGTGCAGGGCCGGCGATAGCGAATGCTCGATCGGGCTGCCGAGGACGGCGGCGCGCCGGTTAACCCTCGTCATTGGACTCCGACCGCAGCTCCTCCAGGTATTCCCGGTACCGCTCTTGGTTCTTGTTGTGCTCATCGATGTCGTCGGTGAACAAGGTCTCTTCGGTCTCCAGGTCCACGGTGACGAAGTAGCACCAGTTCCCCTTCGCCGGGTCGAGCGCAGCCTCGATGGCGTTCGTCGACGGCGATCCGATCGGCGTGGGCGGCAAACCCGGGTTCTTGCGTGTGTTGAACGGGCTCTCGTCCCGTTCCTTCTCCGGGATCTCCGAGTACTGCTTGCCGAACGCGTACACGAGGGTGGTGTCCATCCCGAGCGTCTTATCCCCCGAGCACCCCTCGAGGCGGTTCTCGATCACGCGGGCCACCTGCGGGCGGTACTGCTCGGGAACCTCCTTCTCCACGATGGAGGCCTTGATGAGGAGCTCTTGTTGATCCTTCTCGTCGACGTCGAGATCCTTGAGCGTGTTCTTCGTGCGCTCCACCATCTGGGTGAGCACGTCTTCCGGGCCCTGCCCGGGCGCGACGGTGTAGGTCGACGGTGCGAGCCACCCCTCGAGGTTCCCTTCCGCATCCTCAGGCAGCGATTCGCCGACGCTCTCGCCTGCCTCCTCGACCTCCTCGATGGAGATGTCGAGGTTGCTGGCGATTCGTTCGTACACCTGGCTCGCCGTCCACCCCTCAGGGATCGTGATGCGCAGGTCCACGCGATAGGAGGAGTCGAGCAGCGCGGCAACGGCGTCGACCGCTTTCATCTGTTCGGGTAAGGCATAGGTGCCCGCTTGGATCGAGGTGGCGCTCGGGTTCGCCTCCCACGCGTCGGTGAACGCCTCGACGGTTTTGACCACCCCCGCGTCCTCGAGGGTGGAGCCGATGGAGGAGCCGGAGTCGCCTTCGGAGATGACCACCTCGGTCGACCCGGAACCGGGCCCGGGAAAATCATTCGGCTCGGCGTTGCCCATCCCGGACAGGAGCGGTTTGATGAAGATCCACGCCCCGCCGATGAGAAGTCCCAAGGCGGCGATCATTACGAGGAAGGAGATGACGTTCTTGCGCCGCTCGGCCTTCCGCCGGCGTTGGCGCCGACGTTCGCTGCGGCTGGGTGGAGGGCTGCCTTGTGCGTTCTCGGAGAACAGGTCGGTCACGACTCCTCCCTTCCCGACGAGATCACTTCACCTGCGGGGGCATGGGAGTGCCGCTCCAGGTCTAACGCGTGCTGAAGGATCATCACCGCTGCTACTTGGTCGACAACTTGCCGATGCTTCCGGCCGGGGCGGCCCGCGGCGTGCATCGCACTGTGAGCGCTGACGGTAGTCAATCGTTCATCAATAACTCGCACGGGAACGTCAACGGCGTTTGCTAAAGAGACAGCATATGCCCTGGCCGTCTGTGCCGCACGCCCTTCTGCACCGGAAAGGGACCGGGGTAACCCAACGAAGACTTCCATCGCGCCCTCAGTTTCAATGATTCGCGCAAGCTCGTCAATCGAGGTGGGTATTTCCCCGGTGATCGTCGCCACAGGAGTGGCAAGAATCCCGTCGCGGTCGCTGCGGGCGACGCCGACGCGGACCTCTCCGACGTCAACCCCGATCCGCACGCCGCGGCGGAACTCCCCTGGCTCACTCATGCATGTTCTCAAGCTCGGAGACTACGGCCCGCTCGGCGTCGGAGATCGCCGCAACGTTGGCGCCGCCGCCTTGCGCGACGTCGTCCTTACCGCCCCCGCCCCCGCCGAGGGTCTTCGCCGCAACGCGCA
>CAMXUZ010000245.1 GCA_947251855.1 uncultured Ruaniaceae bacterium | reverse complement strand
TCGGGGGTGCGGATGTAGGAACCTGTCATGACTTCCCTTTCGCGGCGCGGGGCAGTCGCACCGTGACGATGATGGCAAGAACGATACCCACGAGCGCGATCGGAATCACGTGGGTGAGGGGAAACAGCGCGAGCGCCGAGGCGGCGAATCCGATGACGACGGCCCAACAGTACATGATGAGGACAACGCTGCGGTGGCTGTGCCCGAAGTCCAGGAGCCGGTGGTGGATATGGGTCCGGTCGGCGTGGAAGGGCGACTTTCCTTTCGCGAGCCGGCGCAGCGTCGTCGCGACCATGTCGACGAGCGGGAGGATGAGGACGGCGACGGGCAGGAGCAGCGGCAAGAACGCGGGGAACGCTTGGCGGCTCTGGATCACCGCGGGGTTGATCTGCCCGGTGACGACGATCGCGGCCGCCGACATCGTCAATCCGAGCAGCATCGCCCCGGAGTCGCCCATGAAGATCCGCGCCGGGTGGAAGTTGTGGGGCAGGAAGCCGATGCACACGCCGACGACGAGGGCGATGATCACCGTGGCGAGGTTGGAGTAGTCCGTGGGGTTGCCGAGCCGGGTGAGCATGTAGGTGTAGATGAAGAAGGCGCTGCCGCCGATCGCGAGGAGGCCCGCAGCGAGCCCGTCGAGTCCGTCCACCCAGTTGACGGCGTTGATGACGGTGACGACGACGAGCACGGTGATGACGAGCGATAGCCGGGAGGAGCCGATGGTCAGCCCGAAGATGGGGAAGGTGACCAGTTGCACCCCCTGCCAGGCCATCAGCCCGGCCGCGAGCATCTGGCCGAGGAGTTTGGTGATCCAATCGAGGTCCCACAGGTCGTCGAAGACCCCGAGGAGGCAGACGAGGGCGGCCGAGGCGAGGATCGCCCAGGGGGTGAAGTCGTTGAACACCTTGTCGAGGAACGGCATCTGGGAGGCGACGACCATCGCGACGGCCATTCCGACGAACATCGCCACCCCGCCCATGCGCGGGGTGGGCAGCACGTGCACGTCGCGCTCACGTACGGGGGTGACGGCGCCGAGCCTACAGGCGAGCGCCCGCACCGCCGGGGTGGCGAGGTAGGTCGCCGCGGCGGCGATCGCCATCAACAACAGGTAGAGCTTCACTCAGCGTTAGCCTCGCCGTCATTGCCCTGTTCCTCGCGCGCCGAAGCGATCTTCGGCACGACCGCGCGCAGGTCATCGATCCCGATGGCTCCGGCGCGCAGGATCGTCGGAATCTCGCCCGTGCAGTCGACGATGGTTGAGGGGACCTGGCCCGGGGTGGAACCCGCATCGAGATACACACGGATCGAGTCCCCCAGTTGCTCGGCGGCCCCGGCGCACTCGAGCGCGGGGGCCTGCCCCGAACGGTTCGCCGAAGAGACCGCGAGCGGCCCGGTCTGCTTCAGGAGCGCCAACGCGCAGGAATGGTCGGGCACGCGCAACGCGACCGTGCCGCGGGTCTCCCCCAGATCCCACATGAGGCTCGGTTGCGCGGTGAGGATGAGGGTGAGGGGGCCGGGCCAGAACTCCTGCGCGAGGGCCCGGGCATCAGCGGAGATGTTCGTCGCGAGCGCGTCCATCGTCATCACGTCACCGATGAGGACCGGCGGGGGCTTGTGCCGCCCGCGCCCCTTCGCCTCGAGCAGGGCCGCGACCGCTGCGGGGGTGAAGGCATCGGCGCCGACACCGTAGACGGTATCGGTGGGCAGCACTACGAGCTCACCGTTACTCAGTGCGTCCGCCGCCGCATCCAGCTGGGGTTGCCAGGCGTCGGGATCTGTGCAATCTCGTAGGTCAGTCACAGCAACCTAGTGTGCCACTTGATCACGCGCCGCGACGACCATGCGGTCCCGATTCGTGAGGTCTTGTTGGGTGTGGATCTCCTGGAATCCCCCTTGACGCTCGACGTGCTCGCGCATCGCCCGGCCCTGGCCGTCCCCGTGCTCGACGATGAGCGTGCCGCCGGGGCGGAGCAGCGCCCGTGCGCGATGGATGACGGCGATCGGTATCGCAAGGCCGTCCACGCCGCCGCCGTACAGGGCGGCGGGCGGATCGTAGTCGCGTACTTCGGCCTCGAGGGGTTCGCACTCGAAAGGGATGTAGGGCGGGTTGGAGACGACGACGTCGACTGTGCCGTGAAGCTCCGCGAGGAGACCGGCGCCTTGCACATCACCCTCCACCACCGAGACGGTGAGGCCGTTCCGCTCCGCGTTCGCCCGGGTGAGCGCAACCGCCTCGGGCGAGAGGTCCACCGCCCATACCTGGGCCCCGGGTACTTCCTGGGCACAGGCGAGGGCGATGCCGCCCGCCCCCGTGCACAGGTCGACGATCCGAACCGGCCCGGCTGCGCCCCCCGCGGCGGCGGCCCGGGTGGTTCCTTGGGCGGCGAGGATCGCTGCCTCGGCAACCATTTCCGTTTCGGGTCGGGGCACGAACACGCCGGCTCGCACCTCGAGGGTGAGGTATCGTAAGCCGGTCTCCCCCGTCAGGTGTTGGAGGGGTTCGCGGGCGGCGCGGCGTTCGACGAGTTCCCAGTACCGGCCCAGCAGGGCGCCGGGGAACTCCCGGGTGATGAGCAGTTCGGAGCGCCCGATGCCGCACACGTGGGCGGCGAGGAGTTCGGCATCGACGCGGGCGGCCGGCACCCCTGCGTGTTCCAGGTGGGCGGCCGCGGCGCTGAGCACCTGCCGCATCGCCGGTCGGGTGTTACTGCTCGCCGGCGTGGGCAAGGCGTTCCGCTTCGTCCAGTTCGATCGCGGACCGCACCACCGGGTCGAGGTCCCCGTCGAGCACGTGGTCGAGGTTGTAGGACTTGTAGCCGGTGCGGTGATCGGTGATCCGGTTCTCGGGGAAGTTGTAGGTGCGGATGCGCTCGGAGCGGTCAACGGTACGCACCTGGGAACGCCGCGCCTCCGATTGCTGCGCCTCGAGTTCCTCCTGCTTCGCCGCGCGCAGGCGCGCACGCAGAACCCGCATCGCTGCTTCCCGGTTCTGGATCTGGGATTTCTCGTTCTGCATCGCGACGACGATGCCCGTGGGCAGGTGGGTGATCCGCACCGCGGAGTCGGTGGTGTTCACGTGCTGACCGCCCGGCCCGGAGGACCGGTAGACGTCGACGCGCAGCTCGTTCTGGTCGATCTCCACCTCGCCGACGTCTTCGACCTCGGGAAGCACCAGAACGCCCGCGGCGGAGGTGTGGATCCGGCCTTGGGATTCGGTCACGGGTACTCGCTGGACCCGGTGCACCCCGCCTTCGTACTTCAGCTGCGCCCACACGCCCTCGGCCGGGTCATCGATCGATTTGGATTTGACGGCGATGGAGATGTCTTTGTATCCGCCCAGGTCCGATTCGGTCGCGTCGAGGATCTGGGTGCCCCAGCCCTTCCGTTCGGCGAAGCGCAGGTACATCCGGGCGAGGTCGCCGGCGAACAGCGCCGATTCCTCCCCTCCTTCGCCTGCTTTGACCTCGAGGATGACATCGCGGCCGTCGTCGGGGTCGCGGGGAATAAGCATCGTGCGCAGGTGGGTCGCTGCTTCCTCGGCCCGTTGTTGCATCTGCGGGAGTTCCTCGGCGAAATCCGGGTCTTCGGCCGCGAGTTCGGCGGCGTCGGCCGCGTCCGCCGCGGCGCTCTGCCACTCCTGGTAGGCGCGCACGATCCCGCCGAGCTCGGCGTAGCGGCGCCCGAGGGTGCGGGCCTTGGCCTGGTCGGCGTGCACACTCGGGTCGGCGAGCTGCTGCTCGATCTCTACGTATTCGTCAAGAAGCGGTTGGGCGCCTTGGAACTCGTTGCTGCTCACGCGAAGGACCGCCGAATCTCAGCTTTCTCCCGCGGGGTCACCTTGACGGAATCGGAGAGGAACTGGGACGCGGACTTGCCGCCGAGCTGTTCCTCGAGCCACGCGGCACCATCCTGGGAGCCGCGCTCTTCCAGGAGCCTGCGGAGCACGATCCGGGGGGCGAGCTCGTCGACGTCGAAAATCGCGTCGAGGTTCCGGGTGTACGTGCGCAGCGGGTCCACCCGCGCTTCCAGGTCCCCTTGTTCGAGGGTGACGTGGGCGTTGGCTGTCGTCTCGAGCTCCGCGAGCACGAAATCCCCCGCGTCGGTTCCCCGAACGCCGGTGGCGATGAGCGTGAGCGAGCCCCCGTTCTCGATATTACGACCCGCGCCGAAGACCTGCTTGACCGAATGCACGGTGGAGGCGTCGAGCCCGTACTCGAGCACCCGCGAGGAGGGGTTCGTGGAGGTGTGGTAGGCCCGGGCGAGGGCGGTGAGGGAGTCGAAGACGACCACGACGTCCTGGCCGAGTTCCACGAGCCGCTTCGCGCGTTCGATCGCGAGGGTGGCCACCGTGGTGTGATCGTTACCGGAACGGTCGAAGGAGGAGGCGATGACCTCCCCATGGATGTTGCGCTGCATGTGCGTGGCGTCTTCGGGCCGCTCGTCGATGAGCACCATCATGAGGTGGACGTCCGGGTGGGTAACGGCGATCCCCTGAGCCACCTCGGTGAGGAATTTCAGGCGCTTGATCCCCGGGTCGGTCGATACCAGTACCCGCTGGCCCAGCGCCAGCGGGGCGAGGACGTCAACGACCTTCTGGGTGGTGCTCTCCGATCCCAGCCCGAGGAACGCTTGTGGGTACATCGCGGGGAGCGCATCGAACTCCGGTCGCTGATCGGACTCCGCTGCCGGCGAGTTGTTCACTCGCTCCGGAGCGACGAGCGCGTTGAACTTCTGCCGACTGCTCGTCTCCCCCTCCCGGGGCTGCTTCACCGCGCCGGTCACCGCATCCCCGCGGCGAAGCCCGTACCGTCGAACCATTCCGAGGTTGACGTAGACGTCCGAGGAGCCGGGGAGATAGCCCGTGGTCCGCACGAAGGCGTAGTTATCCAAGACGTCCAACACGCCCGCGATGGGGATGAGGACGTCGCCGTCGGCGACGTCCACTTCCTCATACGCCTGGCTCTCGCATTGGTTGGGGCGACGCTTGCGGTCGCGGCGATCGCGGCCTCGGCGTCGGCGCGCGTTGTTGTCCTGGGCGTCTTCTTCCTCGGCGTGGGGAAGTTGAATGTCATCCAGCCTGGCAACACGGGCGCTATCACCCGTCTTCGGCTCCGCCTCGAACTCGGCGAACACATCGAGTGTCCCGCCTTTCGCCTCGGCGCCCTGGGCCTCTTGACGTTGGGCCCCCTGACGCTGGGCATCCTGGCGAGAGCCCCCGCGCTGATCGCCCCGCTGCTCACTTCCGCGCTGATCCTTACCCCGCTGGTCGTTACTCCGTTGGGGTTTGCGGGCGCCGCCGCGGTCCTGGCGCCGCTCCTGGCCCTTACCAGAGCCGCCCTCGTCTGCGGGGGCGCTTTCGGTCGGTGCGGACGCAGACGCCTTGCCGGCGCTGCGCTGTTTCGGCGCGCTCTTCGCGGCGCTCCTGCCCTCCCCTTGCGCGGCCTGCCCCGGGGCGTCACCGTGGGCCTTGATCGCTTCGATCAACTCCCCTTTGCGCAGGCGGGAGGTGCCTTTCAGCCCCAACTGACTCGCGATCGCTTGGAGTTGGGGGAGTTTCATCGCCGTGAGGGCAGCTGCAGAGGCCTGGTCCTGAGATTCAGTCACGAAGGTCCTTCAAAAATACCGGGGGTGATCACTTAGTCACTAGACGCGTGTAAGAAGTCCGCGAAATGGTGGCAAACTGCCACGCCTAAATAGCCTAGCGCAGTTTCTAGGCCAGCTGCGCCCCTTCTTCGGCGATAGCTGACCGCTGCACCCGCCAACCGCGGGGCACCTGCTCCTCGGCGGAGCGGGAAAGTTCGCTCAATACCAGCACGCTCGGGCCGGCCCCCGAGACGACGGCGGGGATCCCGTCCGCCCGCAACTGCGCCAAAAGCTCAGCCGTCTCGGGCATGACGTCAGCGCGGTAACTCTGGTGCAACCTATCCTCGGTCGCGGCGAGCAGCAACTCCGGCTGTCCGCTAAGAGCGAGCGCGAGCAGCCCGGACCGGGCGCTGTTGAAGGCGGCATCGGAGTGGGAGACGTATGAGGGAAGCGCCCCGCGGGAACGCGAGGTGGACAGTTCCGCCACGGGCACGATCGCCGTCGGAGCGATTCCGCGCACGGGGATCCTCGCCGCGCGGGCGGTCCCCTCGCTCACGTAGGCGATCGTTGCCCCGCCGAGGATTGCGGGGGCGGCATTATCCGGGTGGCCTTCGAACTCGGTCGCGAGCGTGAGGAGGCATTCATCGGTGAGCGCTTCCGGCTCGCTGATGAGCCCCCTCGCGAGCAGCAGTCCCGCCACGGTCGCCGCGGCGCTCGATCCCAACCCGCGCCCGTGCGGGATCCGGTTATGGCAGTGCAGCACGAACCCTGCTTGCGGGGCGTCCACGTAGTCGAGAGCGACCCGCAACGCGCGGATGATGAGGTGGTCCTCTCCACCGGGGAGGGACTCGGCCCCTTCCCCCTGCACATGCGCCTCGCTCGGTCCGGTGACCGCTTCGACCCGCACATCGTCCCAGATGGACAGGGCGAGGCCGAAGGCGTCGAATCCCGGCCCGAGGTTCGCGCTCGTTGCAGGTACCCGCACCTGCGCCCGATCTTTCGCGAGTCGCATCACAGACCCAGCACGCGTACGACGTCGCCGAGGTTCGGCGCAACGACCTCCGGTGAGACCTCCCGGTTGCCCAGGGCGGTTGCCGTGTCTTTGAGCCCGTTGCCCGTGACCGTGCAGGTGATCGTTGCCCCGGCGGGCACCTCCCCCGCCTCCGCGCGTTGGAGCAGCCCGGCGACGGAGGCAGCCGATGCGGGTTCGACGAACACGCCCACTTCTGCGGCGATGAGTGCCTGGGCATCGAGGATCTGGACGTCGGTGACCGAATCGATCCGGCCCCCTGATTCCTCGCGTGCCTGGGCCGCGAGTGCCCAGGAGGCGGGGTTTCCGATCCGGATCGCGGTCGCGATCGTCTCCGGAAACTCCACGACCTCGCCTTTCACCAGCGGCGATGCGCCATCCGCCTGCACCCCCCACATTTTGGGAAGCTTCGTGGCAGCGCCCTCACCGTGGTATTCGCGGTACCCCATCCAGTAGGCGGAGATGTTCCCGGCGTTGCCTACGGGTAGCACGTGGATGTCCGGGGCACCGCCGAGCACGTCGACGATCTCGAACGCCGCGGTCTTCTGGCCCTGCAAGCGGTAGGGGTTGACGGAGTTGACGAGTTCGACGGGATAGTTCTCCGCCAGTTCCCGCACGATGCGCAAGCCGTCGTCGAAATTCCCGTCGATTTCGATGAGGGTCGCGCCGTGCACGACGGCCTGGGCCAT
>CAMXUZ010000244.1 GCA_947251855.1 uncultured Ruaniaceae bacterium | reverse complement strand
TGCAGGAACTCCTCGCCGAACAGATCGGGCTCCTCGGAGATGGGCATGCCCTGGTACGCCGCGAATACCCGACCGCCGTCGGCCCGGTCGACATCCTCGCCCGGGCGGGTGCGGGCCACGTCGCGGTGGAGATCAAACGCCGCGGGGAGATCGACGGTGTGGAGCAACTCACCCGCTACCTCGAGCTGCTCAACCGAGACCCCCTGCTTGCCCCCGTCGAAGGCGTGTTCGCCGCCCAGGAGATCCGCCCGCAAGCGCGAACCTTGGCCGAAGACCGCGGGATCCGGTGCCTCGTTCTCGATTACGATGCGATGCGCGGCGTCGACGATCCCGAATCCCGCCTCTTCTAACGACGTCATAAGGAGTCCCATGCAGGTCTTTCGCGGCCGGGTCGTCACCCCGACGGAGATTATCGACGACGGCGCTCTCGCCGCGGAGTCCGGCACCCTCACCTACGTGGGCAGCTGGGAAGACGCCCCGGCGGCGGTCCGATCGTCGGAAGTGGCGCCCGCCCCGGCCCAGTACCTCCTGCCCGGGCTCGTCGACGTGCACAACCACGGGGGAGGGGGAGTCTCCTTCCCCGATACCGAACGCGTGGAAGACGTCGCTCGCGGGGTCGCTGAGCACCAGGATCACGGCACCATGCGGATGCTTGCGTCGCTGGTCACCGCCTCCGCCGAGACGCTCCGGGAGCGGGTCGCGCTGCTCGCCGACGCTGCCGATGCGGGGATCATCGCGGGGATCCACCTCGAAGGGCCGTTCATCTCCCACGCCCGCTGCGGGGCGCAGAACCCCGCGCACATCATTCCCGGGGACGCCGCGCTCACCCGCGAACTCATCGAACTGGGTCGCGGGCACGTACGCACGATGACGATCGCCCCGGAAACTCCGAACCTGCCCGGCGTGCTCGACGCTCTGGTCGAGGGCGGCGCCGTCCCCTCCTTCGGTCACACTGACACTGACGAGGCGACGATGCGTGAGGCGATCGCCGCCGGCGTCGCTGCACTCGCCGGAACCGGCCGGCGCGCCACCGTCACCCACCTCTTCAACGGAATGCGTCCCATCCACCACCGCCTGCCCGGGCCTGTACCGGCGGCGCTCGCTGCGGCCAGCCGTGGGGAGGTCATCGTTGAACTCATCGGGGACGGCGTGCACCTGCACCCAGGGATCGTGCGCGACGTCTTCGAACTCGTCGGGGCGAACAACATCGCCCTGATCACCGATGCGATGGCGGCAACTGGGATGGCGGACGGCGAGTACCGGCTCGGGAGCCTCGACGTCGTCGTCGCGGATGGCGTGGCCCGGCTCGCAGGCGGAGAATCGATCGCTGGTGGCACCGCTCACCTGCTCGACGTCGTCCGCACGACCGTCAGCGGTGGGGTTCCCCTCGTGGAGGCCGTGCGGGCGGCCGCTACCGTGCCGGCGTCGATCATCGATCCCGCCGCGGGCTTCGGCGCCTTGGAGGTGGGCAAGCCCGCGCAGATTCTGCGGGTGGATGAGCAGCTGCGGATCATTGATGGCGCGGCGTAAACGAAAGCGCCCCTACGGTGAGCCGCACCCGGAACTCAACGTCGAGGCGCTCACTCGCGGATTTAAGCGGACCGAAACCGGCCGCGACGGTACGTGGAAGGTGCGCCGGGTCGCCTCGCCCGATAAGGTCTACACCTGCCCCGGGTGCCATCAGCAGATCCCGGCGGAGGTCACCCACATCGTCGCCTACCGTGAGGATCATATCTTCGGCGCCGAGGCGGGACTCTCGGAGCGGCGGCACTGGCACACCCACTGCTGGCGGTCGCGGTAGCGGAGGGATTCGTGTGACGCTTGTGGGTTGCCGTTTGAACGATCCCTCCAGCGCGGCGCATCGATGAATTGCCTGCAGGGCAGAGAACGATTCCAACTCATGCAAACGTCGCGACCGATGAGGGCCGGATCGGGGTGACAGGTTGCCGGCCCCCGGAATTGCCAGCCTCCGCGACTGTGCTGAACTATGATCGCAGCATGTATGACGCGCCCGTTGTTCTCATCATAACGGGGATCTTGCTGGGGATTATTCAGTGGCGGGCGGGTTCGAGTGGCGCTCGCCGCAGCGGTGCTGCCGGTATTCGCCTGCCTTCCACTCTAGCCAGCGATGAAGCTTGGCGGGCAGGTCACCGCGCCGCAGCAAAACACATGCGTCTCGCTGCGGCGGCGTTCATCGCCGGTGGCAACGCAGCGTTGGTCTTTCGTACATCCAGTCTGCAAGAGGACACCCTAATGGTAGCTACGGGTGTGGGTGTGCTGTTCCTCATTCGCGCTGCGGTCGTAGCAAACCGTCATGCGTATTTGACCAACGCGTTCTCCCGGCGCAAAGATCTCTGACGAGGACTGAAGATTTTCGCACGAGTGAAATTCCATCTAAGAACCTAATCTTCTCGGTACGGGAAAAATGCCTCGCGCATAGACGGTAGTGAACAGAACGGTTATGTATCGGTGCTGTTCCAAGATGCAGCGGATATTACTCAGACTTGCTGAAGGGGCCCCCAGCACCTTCACGAATTCTGCGCAGCCTCGCGGTAGGCTCGGCGGCGATGTCAAACACTTCCCGACTAGCGCCGTCGATTGACGCAAGTGCTCTTTTTCGACTGTGCGGCGCGTGGGCGGCCGTTGTCGCGTTCGTGGCATTCTTCGCTTCGGGGGCGAGTGCCGCGTTTGTTACCGGCGCTACGCCAGAGGAGGAGAGTACCTCTGGCGCCGTCGAGAGTCCGGTGGTGTTCGTTGGTGTTCCGGGGTTGGCGTGGAGTGACGTCGATGCGGATG
>CAMXUZ010000243.1 GCA_947251855.1 uncultured Ruaniaceae bacterium | reverse complement strand
CGCGCATCGCCGGGCCGTCGACCTTGCGGCCCCGGGTGAGCTCCTTGAGGCGTTCGTAGGGGTCTTCCATGCCGGTGGCGCCCGCAATGCCGGCGGTGCGCATCGCCGGCTGCACCGCTTCGCCGAGCACTTCCCAGTTGTCTTCGAGGTCGGCGGCCATGACGCCGGCGTCGACGTCGAGCCCGGCGAGACCGCGGGTGACGTTATCGATCGCGAGGAGGGAATGACCGAGCGCCACCCCGATGTTGCGCTGGCTCGTGGAGTCGGTGAGGTCGCGCTGGAGGCGGGAGGTGATGAGGGTCGCGCCGAGGGTGTCGAGGAGGGCGCAGGAGATCTCCAGGTTCGCCTCCGCGTTCTCGAACCGGATGGGGTTGACCTTGTGCGGCATCGTCGAGGAGCCGGTCGAACCCTGCGCGGAGAGGCGCTGGCGGAAGTAGTTGAGGGAGATGTAGGTCCAGATGTCGGTGGCGAAGTTATGCAGGATCCGGTTGAACCGGGCGATGTCTGCGTACAGTTCCGCCTGCCAGTCATGGGACTCGATCTGGGTGGTGAGCGGGTTCCAGGTGAGACCGAGGTTCGTGACGAAACTCCGCGAGATCTGCTGCCAGTCCGTCTCCGGTACGGAAATGGCGTGCGCGGCGTAGGTGCCGGTGGCGCCGTTGATCTTGCCGAGGTATTCAGTCGCTTCGATCCGGCGGAGCTGGCGGCGGAGGCGGTGCACCGTGACGGCGAGTTCCTTGCCGAGGGTCACCGGGGTGGCGGGTTGCCCGTGGGTGCGGGCGAGCATGGGAACCGCGGCGTTCTCGACGGCGAGTTCCTTGATCGCCTCGACCATTTCGAGCGCGGCCGGCAGCCATTCCTCGCGGACGGCGGCCGCGATCGTGAGCGCGTAGGAGAGGTTGTTGATGTCTTCCGAGGTGCAGAAGATGTGCACGATCTCCGCCACCTGCGGCAAGACGGTGGCCGAGCCGAGCCTGTCTGGGGCGGCGGCGAGGCGGCGCTTGAGGAAATATTCGACCGCTTTGACGTCGTGGCGGGTCTCGGCCTCGATCGCCGCCATCTCGCCGATCTCGCTTTCGCCGAACGTCGCGACGATTTCGCGCAGGTACGCGACTTCTTCCTCGGAGAGTTCTGGTGCTCCGGGCAGCGCCCCGGTGGCCGTGAGGTGGATGAGCCATTCCACCTCCACCTCGAGGCGGGCCCGGTTGAGGGCCGCTTCGGAGAGGTGGTTGACGAGCGGGGCGGCGGCGGCGCGGTAACGCCCGTCGAGCGGGCCGAGGGGAATAGCGGGTGAGATCGAAGCGAGGTCCACACGGGTCATGGCACTAGTGTGCCAGTGCTCCGCGCCCGCCCGCGCGGTCGGTGCCTGTGACGTCAACCGCTCACCGGCCGCCTGAGTGGCGGTTCGGCCACGCCGCGGAGAGTCAGAGCCGGGAGGTCACCTGGGTGCGCACGAAGTCGACGATGCCAGGAGTCGCGCCGGTGATGTTCTCAAAGGTGATCGTGAAATCTCGGGCGTCCCCGTAGTAGGGATCGTTGACGTCGAGGTCGCCGGCGGCCACGGCCTCAGGATCGAAGCTCCGTAGCAGCCGGACCTTCTCGCGCGCTTCGTCCGATGGCGCGAGCGAGCGCAGGGCACGCAGATGAGAATTGTCCAGGGCGAGGATGAGATCCACGCGTTCGAAATCCGCGCGGTTGAACTGCGCCGCCTGGTGCCCGGAAAGGTCGAGGCCGTTATCGGCGATGATCTCCTCGGCACGGTGGTCTGCTCCGCCACCGACGTGCCAATCGCCCGTGCCCGCCGATTCGATCACGACGTTCTCCAGGCCGGCGCGATCGAAGGCGTCACGCAGCATTACTTCTCCCATCGGGGAGCGACAAATATTTCCAGTGCACACAACACTGATCGTGTACGGGGAAGCCATTCCCTATTCTCAGCACATTTCCGCCCGTTGTGCACCTCCACGCGTACCAGGCGTGACCCCGCGGCGGCTATTTCCCCACCGGTTCGCCCGTCCACACCACCGGCTCGGGCTGCGCGCGGCCGGCAACGGCGTTCCTACCGTGGCGGCACGGGACCTCACTGGAGGGCCCGAAGAAGATGTGAAGCCCGGGGCGAAAGAGAGGTGGCCGAGTGGGATCGGCAGCAACAGTGGCGGCGGCGTGCGTCGAGGTGAATGACGGGGTCTTCGAGTTGCGGCAAGCGATCTCGCTGACGTGGCAGGGGAACGCCGCGCAGGAGTTCGCGGAGAAGGTTGAGGAATGCGCTTCGCGGGCGGGGAGCGTTGCCACTGACCTCGCCGCGGCGGTCCGGCTCATTCAGGTGCACGAGCACCACATCCGGCTCGTGCGAATCGCGATGAGCGGCGGGTGAGGGGCAGTGGGCGAAAGCGCGCGCGTGGAGGAACTGCACATCACCCCGGAGTTGTGCGCCGCCGTCATCGTCGATCCCGGGGAGCTGCACGCCAATTCCCACCGGTTGCGCAGCCTCGCCGAGCGCCTGCGCAGCCAACTCCAACTTCTCGAGCAGGTCGGGAACGGGCTCAAGTCGGATCGTAGCCATGTCG
>CAMXUZ010000242.1 GCA_947251855.1 uncultured Ruaniaceae bacterium | reverse complement strand
CTGTTCGTGTTCAACATGATCCCCCTGCTTCCCCTCGACGGCGGCCACATCGCGGGCGCGTTGTACGAGGGTGCCCGGCCTCGACTCGCCGCCTGGTCGGGCCGCAAGAGCCCGCGGTACGCCGACACCGCGCGGCTCATGCCGCTGACGTACATGGTCTTTGCCGTACTGCTGGGAATGAGCGTGCTCCTCGCCGTGGCGGACATCGTCAAACCCGTGACGCTCGGATAACGGGCGATGGCGTGGCAGATCCTCGACGCGCACGAGGTTGACCTAGACGAGATCGACCGATTCTGCAGTGCCCACGGGGTCGAAACCGCACTCATGGCCGAGCACGTGCACGCGATGCGGTACAACCCGAATCTGCGCGACTTCCTCCTGTGCGTCGTCAACGAGGAGGGGAACGTCGCCGGGGTGTGTAGGATCGGGGGCAACATCGTCCCCGTCGCCGTGCCCGAAGCCGCCCTCGGCCTGCTCGTGCGCGAGATCCGCCGCCGCGGGCGCCGCTACACCTCCATCGTCGGACCGACCGAGCAAGTGCACGCGCTCTGGCGCATTATCGGAAGCGCGTTCGGCCGAGCCCGGGACATCCGCGAGCGCCAGCCACACTTGGAGATCAACACCCGGCCCGCGATCGACCCCGATCCACTCGTCACCCCCACCCCGAACGTCGACTTCGACCTGCTGTTCCCCGCCGCGGTCGCGATGTTCACCGAGGAAGTCGGGTATTCCCCCCTAGCGAGCGGAGGCGGGTACGAACGGCGAGTGCGTTCGCTGGTCTCCGAGGGCCGCTCACTCAGCAGGATCGAGCACACCCGGCGCGGGCGCGAGGTGATGTTCAAGGCCGACCTGGGGACCGTGGGGTTCGGCGTCACCCAGGTCCAGGGCGTGTGGGTGAACCCGCGTTACCGGGGCCGGGGGATCTCCGCCCCGGCGATGGCCGCCGTCGTCAATTACGCGCACCACCACTTCGCGCCCACAGTGAGCCTGTACGTCAACGACTACAACACGGCCGCGCTCGCCACCTACGCCCGGGTCGGGTTCGTGCGCACCGGGACGTTCGCGACGATCCTCTTCTGAGGCTTTCCGGTGGGATCGACGCGGTCGCGCACGCCTGAGCTGGGGAGGGCCCGGCGGTGCCGTAGACTCAAGGGCGTGCTGACCCGAATGAGTTCTCTGTTCCTCCGGACCCTTCGCGACGACCCCCACGATGCCGAGGTGGCGAGCCATTCCTGGCTCGTGCGGGCGGGCTACATCCGCCGCGCCGCCCCCGGCATCTACTCCTGGCTCCCACTGGGGCTACGGGTACTCGCCAAGATCGAGGCCGTGGTCCGGGAGGAGATGGCCGCCGCCGGCGCCCAAGAGGTGCATTTCCCCGCGCTGCTGCCACGCGAACCCTATGAGGCCACCGGGCGCTGGGCGGAGTACGGGCCGAACCTGTTCCGCTTGCAGGACCGCAAGGGTAACGACATGCTGCTCGCGCCCACCCACGAGGAGATGTTCACCCTGCTCGTGGCCGACATGTACTCCTCGTACAAGGAACTCCCGCTCACCCTCTATCAGATCCAGACCAAGTACCGGGATGAGGCCCGGCCCCGCGCGGGGCTGCTCCGCGGCCGGGAGTTCGTGATGAAGGACGCCTACTCCTTCGACCTCGACGACGCCGCGCTCGATGTGTCCTATCAATCCCAGCGGGACGCCTACGAGCGGATCTTCCGCCGGCTGGGCCTGGAGTACGTCATCGTCTCGGCGACGGCGGGCGCGATGGGCGGGTCGAAGTCGGAAGAGTTCCTCCACCCGAGCCCGATCGGGGAGGACACCTTCGTGCGTTCCCCCGGTGGATACGCCGCGAACGTCGAGGCGGTCACCACGCCCGCGCCGGACCCCGTGGACGCCTCCGGCGTGCCCGCGGCCACCGTGTACGACACGCCGGATTCCGCGACGATCGAGACCCTCGTGGACGCGGCCAACCGCATCTTCCCCCGCGATGATCGCCCCTGGGAGGCCGCGGACACGCTCAAGAACGTCGTCTTCACCCTCGTGCACCCCGGAGGCGAGCGCGAACTCATCGCGATCGGGCTTCCGGGGGACCGCGACGTCGACGCGAAACGGCTCGAGGCGGCGCTGTTCCCCTCCGAGGTGGAGGGGGCGACGGAGGCGGACCTGCAGGCGAGCCCGGAGCTCGTGCCCGGGTACATCGGCCCGCAGGTGCTCAGCCCGAACGTCGAGGGCGGAGTGCGCTACCTGCTCGACCCGCGCGTGGTCGACGGCAGCGAATGGGTGACCGGAGCGAACGAGGAGGGCCGCCACGTCGCCCACCTCGTCAAGGGCCGCGACTTCGAGGCCGACGGGATCATCGACGTCGCCGAAGTGCGCGAGGGGGACCCCGCCCCCGACGGCTCCGGGCCGTTGGAACTCGCCCGCGGCATCGAGATCGCCCACGTCTTCGCGCTCGGGCGCAAATATGCCGAGTCCCTCGATCTGAAGGTGCTCGACCAGAACGGTAAGGCCGTGACGGTGACGATGGGGTCCTACGGACTCGGCGTCACCCGCGTGCTCGCTGCCCTCGCGGAGAAGAACCGTGACGAGGCCGGACTCATCTGGCCTGCGGCGATCGCGCCGTACCACGTCCACGTCGTCGCGACGGGTAAGGACAGCGCCGTGTTCGACGCTGCCGAATCCCTCGCTCGCGAACTATGTGAGGCGGGGATCGAGGTACTCTACGACGACCGGCCCAAGGTGTCCCCCGGGGTGAAGTTCGCCGACGCGGAGATCCTCGGGATGCCCTACATCGTCGTGGTGGGCCGCGGGCTCGCCAAGGGCGTGGTCGAGGTCCGCGACCGCCGCAGCGGGGAACGGGTGGAGCTGGAACCCGCCGCCGCTATCACCCGCCTCAGCGAGCAGGTCCGGGCGGACCTCCTCACCGACTGAGCGCGGGCCACAGGCCCACCTGGAGATCCGGGTGGGCGCTGGCATAGGCGAACCACAGCGCCTCGATGAGAGGCTCCCGGGCCTCAGGGGGCACGCGGGGGTACAACTCCAGCCAGTGCTCCGCCGCGTCCTGCGCATACCGCTCGGTGCTGCCCTGCAGGTCCTCCAGGTCGATCTCATAGGCGCTGAGCCGGGTATCTTCTGAGGTTCCCGCCGCCTCGCCGGCGAGGAGATCCGCGAACCGGCGCAACTCCCGGGCGCGCTGCGTTGCGCCCTCGCGGTCCTCGCCGCTGCTGCGGGCTGCGCGCACCTCATTCACGTACCCGGCCGCGTCATAGATCCCGATGAGGTCCGGCGACTGCGCGGGAACCGCCTCGACGAGCCGCTCGACCTCCGCGGGCGCGTCCCCGCTCGCCGTGGCCTCCGTGAGCGCCGGGGGCAACATGCCTGCGCCGCACGGGTCGGGACAGTCCGCACCGAGGTCGGCGCTGAGCACCACCGCGGCCGTATGCATCGTGAGCCACATGGAGATCAGCGCTTCCGGCTCGGGTGAGTCGTCCTCGGCCGCGACGCTCAGGAGAGTGTCAGCGGAGTCGACGAC
>CAMXUZ010000241.1 GCA_947251855.1 uncultured Ruaniaceae bacterium | reverse complement strand
GACGAAGACATGACGGGGGTAGAGGTGCCGCCAAGCCGGAGCCGCTCGTTCCTGGCACAGGTTGAGAAGTAGCCTTTCACCCGCCCGGGGTCGAGGACTTCCTCGGCCCCGGGCTCACGAATCTGGAAAGAGGAAGCGATGGTATCCCTCACCAACGTAAGCGTTACGTACAAGGGAGCGCCAGAACCTGCCGTGAAGGACGTAACGTTGTCGATCGCTCCCGGCGAGCGAGTGGGAATCGTTGGGGAGTCCGGCTCCGGGAAGAGCACGCTCGCCGCGGCAATCCTTCGCTCACTACCCGAATCCGCCCGCGTCGACGGTCAAATCTCCTTCAAGGGAGAGGACCTGGGGAAAAAGAGCTCCTCCCAGTTTCGCTCGCTGAGGAGCGTCCGCCTCGCCCATATCCCCCAGGACCCGCTGGCGAATCTCAATCCGGTGATCAGGATCGGAAACCAACTTCGGGATGTCATCCGAGCGCACCGCAACGTCAGCAAGGCAGCCTGCATCGACATCATTGAAGACGCCCTAGCCGAGGTGGGGATTCCGGAGCCGGAAATAAAGCGGAAGTCATTTCCGCACGAGCTCTCCGGCGGGATGCGGCAACGGGTTCTCATCGCAATGTCGCTCATCAACCAACCAGAATTCCTCATCGCCGATGAGCCCACGACAGCTCTGGACGTTACTGTCCAAGCTCAGATCCTTGAGCTGCTCCAGCAAGAGCTCGCGAGCCGGGAAATGTCGCTCCTGCTCATCACACACGACATCGGCGTAGTTGCTGAGCTCTGTTCACGGATCGTTGTGATGCGTCACGGGGTGATCGTCGAGGAAGGCACCTTGGAAGAGATCAGCCGGAACGCGACGCACCCGTACACCAAGCAACTATTTGATGCCGCTCACATGGAATTCGGCGCGGGTAAGGAGGTCGCGTGAGCGAAAACAAGCCATTAGCGATTCGTGCAAGCGGGATCGTGCGGAGATTCCCCTTGCCGCAAGAGGGGCTTTTCGCCGCCCGACGCTATGTCCATGCGGTCGATGGCATTGATATCGAGGTGCCGGCCGGTAAGACTCTCGGCGTTGTGGGTGAGTCAGGGTGCGGTAAATCCACCCTGGGCCGGGTCCTGATCGGGTTAGACAAGGCGGACGCCGGCACCATCGAGTGGGTAGGCAAACCTGCCGGTCGGCACGACGGTACAGTTCAGGCGGTCTTTCAAGACCCGGCTTCGGCGCTCAACCCTCGCCAGACGATCTTCAATGCCATCGCCGAAGCGCTCCCCGACCTCCGCGGTGAGCCGTTGCGCAATCGGGTGGCCGAACTCATGGACATGGTCGAGCTCGACCATGAGCTCATGGACCGGTACCCCCACAAGCTTTCCGGAGGGCAACAGCAGCGCGTGTGCATCGCCCGCGCCATCGCATCCGACCCGGCTCTCATTCTGTTAGATGAAGCGGTCAGCGCTCTTGACGCCTCGCTACAGATGCAAGTTGTGCACCTCCTTCGCGAACTACAGGAGCGCACTGAGGCCGCGTACATTTTCATCTCCCACGATCTGCGGGCGGTACGTGGGGTGAGCGACTGGATTGCGGTCATGTATCTCGGGCAGATTGTTGAGCTTGCCCCAGCCGAGGAGTTCGAAAACAACCTTCGCCATCCGTATTCCGTTGCATTGCGCTCCGCAGAGCCGGCCCTACCCAACGACGCCTTCAGACCCGAGCGGATCATCCTTGACGGCGACCCGCCTAGCGCCGTCGACCTCCCGCGCGGCTGCCGCTTCGCCTCCCGCTGCCCGGTAGCCCAAGCAATCTGTCACGAGAAGCAGCCCGAACTGGAAACGGACGAGGAAGGGCGCGCGATTCGTTGCTTCTTCCCAGGCAGCTTGAAACTAACTCGACGTTCCGAAGGGGTCGCTTCATGATCCGTTACATTCTTCGGCGGTTTCTCGCCTCCATCGTCGTCCTGCTTGCGCTCAGCGCGCTGATCTTCTTCGCCGGCCGCGGGCTCGTGTCCGGAAGCGCAGCCTCGATGCTCGCCGGCGCTAACGCCTCCCAAGAGACGATCGAACAGATCGAACGGGAACTCGGCCTCGACCAGCCGATCACTACCCAGTACTTCGATTGGCTCACCTCCGCATTGAAGGGGGATCTGGGCACCTCACCGCTTACGGGACTGAGCACGATCGAAGTGCTCAAGCAGCAGATGCCCGTCTCGTTTGAACTCGCGATCCTCAGCGTTATCGTCGCGGTCGTCATCGGGGTCCCACTCGGAGTGATCTCGGCCAAACGCGCCGGTTCTGCGATAGATGCGGGTATCCGGATCCCGATGATCCTCGTGTTTGCCATCCCAGGATTCATTACGGGAACCATCGCGATCATCCTTGCCACGACCTATCTCACCAACCTGTACTCCCCGACGTACATTCGGTTCGGGGCGAGCGCGATGGGGAACCTGCAAACGATGATCTTGCCGGCCGTCGCCGTCGGGATTCCCACCGCCCCGCTGATCATGCAGATGACTCGTGCCTCAATGATCGAAACACTCAACCAACCTTTCGTTACCGCCGCGCGGGTAAACGGGTTGCGGGAGCGGCGAGTGACCTATGGCTACGCGTTGCGAGCGGCGCTTCCCCCCATCATCACGTTCATCGGGTTCACCTTCGGCATGCTGATTGGGGGACTCCTCATCGTCGAGCAGATCTTCAGCCTTCCCGGCTTAGGCCGAGGCATTCTGCAATCGATCGGGTCACGAGACTTCGTTCTTCTCAACGCGCAAGCGATGGTTTTGGCCGGCGCTTTCATCGCCGCAAATCTCGTTGTTGACCTGCTGGTTCCCGCCCTTGATCGGAGGATTGCGCGCAGATGACTGAACAACTTGCTCCGGCAATGTCGACGAAGCGGACAAAGCGCTCTCCCGTTGGCATCATGGCCATGGGCGTCCTGGTGGTGTTCGCACTGCTCGCCATCTTCGGAAACGCCCTGGCTCCCTTCGATCCGAATCAACTGAACGTGGGGCCACGAATGAGTTTGCCGAGCAGCGAATTCCTGCTCGGTACGGACGCGCTCGGGCGGGATCAACTCTCGCGGATTCTCGCCGCGATCCAACCCACGGTGCTCGCCGCTGTTTTTGCCACGACCTTCGCCCTCATCATCGGGTCGATTCTCGGGGTTATTGCGGGCTTCTGGGGCGGCCGGGTCGATAATATCGTCTCGCGCATCATCGACTTCCTGTTTGCTATCCCGGAATATCTCCTCGCGATCCTCGTCCTCGCGATCCTTGGCCGAGGTCTGATCAACGCGGCGGTTGCCATCGGAATCGTCTTCATCCCACGGTTTGCGCGGACAGTGCGCAGCGCAACGGAAGAAGTGATGGCCCGCAACTACGTCAACGCGGCACGACTGAGCGGGCGCAGTGAGGTGCGCATCATGGTCGCGCACGTCATCCCGAACGTGACTTCGCCGCTCGTGGTGCTGGCAGCGATCAACCTCTCCATGTCCGCGGGTACTTACGCCGCGCTGAGTTTCCTGGGTTTCGGGGTCCGGCCGCCGTACGCGGATTTCGGGAGCATGATCTCTGATTCCCTGCAATACATCGGCAGCGATCCTTGGCTCATCGTCCCTCCTTCCATCGTGTTCGTGACGATGATCCTCGCGATCAACCTCGCCGGGGACCTCGTGCGCGACGTACTCGACCCGAAATCGAGGTCCTAATGCTTGACAATTTGAAAAGCGCCCTTGAAGAGCAAGTGCCTGCCCTCCTGCAGGAGTTCCGAGTACCCGGAGTAGCGATCGCGATCCGGACTGGTCCGAAAGTGCTGACCACCGGATACGGCATGACGAGCATCGCTGATCCACTACCCGTCACGGGCGAGACGATCTTCCAGATCGGTTCGATTTCGAAAACCTTCGTTGGCGTGCTCGCAGCACAGCTCGAAACCGAGGGGCTGCTGGATCTGAACGCGCCGGTGGCCCCGCTGCTGCGCGACCTTGGAAGCATCGATCACCGCATCACGATGCGGCACCTGCTGACTCACTCCTCGGGGATCGACGCTCAATACATGATTGGCCGCGCTCGCGAGCTACTCAAGGATGGTGCCGACGACAGCATCCAGGCCTCGATTCAGCACTATGCCAATGACCCACTGATGTTCGCGCCGGGAACGGACTTTTCATATAGCGGACCAGGTTTCATGGTCGCCGGCGCAGTGATCGAGCGGACCCTCAACCAGCGCTGGGCAACAATTCTGCACCAGCGAGTCCTGGAACCAGCGGGAATGGCCCACACGTTCACGACGGCCGATGAGGTTATGACCTACCGGGTCGCGGCGCCGCACGACACTCGAAATGGTGCCCCGCACCTGGCCCGCAACGAGGGGTGGCAGTTGGGATGGCAACTGCCGGGCTGGGATGTCCCCGGCGGTGGCGTGTTGAGTAGCGTCCGTGAATTGATGAACTACGCCGAGTACTCGTGGAACCTGGCTCCTAACTACGGCTTCTTCACCACGTTGATGAATCGCGGCGTGCCTGGACATGACATTGCATACGGCTGGAAGAAGGAACAGCGCCGCGGGCAGACCGTCGTCGGGCATAACGGCCTCACGATCGGTTACTCCAGCCGGTTCTATCTGCTCCCAGAACGGCAGATGGCCTACGCATCCTTGACGAATTCCCTTAAAGGGGAACCACTCAATACCGCGATCGAGCGGATCCTGTTGGATCATCTCCTCGGCCCAGCAGAGCCACAAGAGGCTCAAGTATCCGAGCTGCCGTCCGGTGTGGAAGGGGTATACGACTGCGGCTTCTACGGAGAGGTGGAACTAACCAAGCGCGCGGACAGTGAAGGATTTACGCTGCAACCGCTGCAGCAGCGAACGGATACCGGTGGCTTCGTCATTGAACCGCCGCGGATCGGGGCGCTCTACCCGGCTCCTGGGAACCTTCTCTCCAGCGATCCCAGCGCGGAAATCCCAACCAATACCGTTCCGTACATCAGAAACGACGATGGCGACGTGGTCGCGTTGCGGATCGGCGAGAGGATTGCCAAGCGCATCAGGTGAGAACCCTGGCAGACTAGATGCGTGTCTACCTACACTGCCACAGCAACGGTTGATCTCGCCGCGATCCAGGCTAACCTGCGCCGGATCGGGGAGTTCACGAACGCGACGATCATGACCGCGGTCAAGGCCGACGCCTACGGTCACGGGCTCATCCCCGTCGCGAACGCCGCCCTCGAGGGCGGCGCGACCTGGCTGGGGACCGCCCAACTCTCCGAAGCGCTCGCGATGCGTGAGGCGGGAATCACCGCGCCCATCCTCGCGTGGCTGTTCACCCCGCACACGACGTTGCTCCAGCAGTGCATCGGCGCCGATATCGACCTGTCCGCCTCGGACGTGTGGGCCCTGGAGATGATCGCAGACGCCGCGCGCAACGAGGGCCGCCGTGCCCGCGTGCACCTCGAAGTGGATACCGGCATGAGCCGGGGTGGGGTCCGGCTCCCGGACTTCGAGGCAGTGGTGGACGCGGCGAAGACCGCGATGGCGGCGGGGGCGATCGACGTCATCGGCGTGTGGACCCACCTCGCGTGCGCCGACGAACCCGGCAACGAAAGCACGCCCGC
>CAMXUZ010000240.1 GCA_947251855.1 uncultured Ruaniaceae bacterium | reverse complement strand
GCCGCTCGCCTCCGGGAGCGAACCGCCGCCGGTTCCCTCCGATGATCCAGAGCAGCCGGCGGGGTGAAGGGGCGCCGCGGCCGTTGCTCCGGCGAGGGCACGAAGGTGGGAACTAGTCAAGATTTACCTTTGGTTGTCAATTTGCCATGAAACGGCGACCGTCCCATTCGGGGATGCGGTCGCCTGTTGCTGCGCCGGAGCCGCGTTAGTGGAAGGAGTCGCCACATGCGCAGCTTCCGCCGGCTTGCGGGTTGTCGATCGTGAACCCCTGCTGGGAGATCGTGTCCGCGAAGTCGATCGTCGCCCCTTCGAGGTAGGGGATCGACATCTTATCCACCACGAGCCGCACGCCTTCGAAATCACGCCGGACGTCGCCGTCCAGGTCGCGGTTGTCGAAGTGAAGTTGATAGATCAGCCCCGAGCAGCCGCCGGGTTGTACCCCGATTCGGAGGAAGAGGTCGTCGCGGCCTTCCTGCTCGAGGAGGGATTTCACCTTCGCGGTCGCCGCGTCGGTGAGCAGCACATCGTGGGTCGGGGCTTGCGCTTCGGTCTGAGTCATTGTTCTCTCCGCTTCACACGTTCGAGGGCCGAGTTTCTACGTGGGGGCCTTGTACTAATGTACGTCATGATTTCCACGAGATCTATTCGTAGGTCGCGCTACCTTCGTGACCAGGTCCGGGCGAGCCGTTCTCCTCGCGCCACCAAAGCGGCCTCCGTGACGACCGGGGCGGTGAGTTGGGGACGGCCCGCGGGGGTATCGATCACGGGGTAGGACGCGTGGATCCCCACCTTGAAGAGTTGGCGCCGGCTGGCGTCCACCCTCCCCCCGACGGCAACGACCGGGATGGCGTTCACCCCGGCCCGGGCGGCGGCGTCGGCCACTACCCCATCACCGAGCTCTTGGCCCGCGATCACCCCGGCCCCGGTAACGACGAGGTCGGCGCCGGCGATGGCGGTGCTCAAGTTTGTTTCTTCGCCCGTTACCCACGCGCCGGGGTACACCCGGGCACCGAGCGCCGAGAGCATGAACGCCGCTCCCCCGCCCGCGCCCGCGTAGGCGCGCCGGGAGAGCAACGTCTCATCCGCGCCCAGCAGGCTGCGGGACTCGAATTCTTTCGCGCGGCTCTCCACCGCGTTGACGAACGGCGCGGTGAGGGTTTCGATGTGCTGCGCCTCCCCTGCGGAGATGAGCGGAAGTTCCGCGAGCTCCGCGCCGGCGCCGTGTAGCCCGCGCAGGGGCATTTCCCGCGCGGGGGCGACGACGGTGCTCACCGCGGCGAGTTCTTCTCGTAGCGGGCCGACGAGGTCGGCGAGCTCCGCGGCGATCGTTCCTTCGTCGTCGCGGATGTCCTGGTCCGCCTCGGGCAGCCCGAGGCTCCTCGCGAGCTCGGTGAGCAGCCCCGCCCCGGCGTCGTGCCACGGAGTGTGCCCGGTGCCGACAATGATGCGTCGCGCGCCTTCGCTCACGGCCTCGGCGAGCACCTCGCCGATCGGCGCGGACGAGCCGGCGACGAGCTCCGCCGGGTTCACGTCGCCGTCGGCGGTGAAGGAATCGGTGTGGCAGTAGACGGTGTGCCAGGGGTTCCCTTCCCGCCCCTGCCGCACGATCGACACCGGCCGGCTGCTCGCGCCGGCGGTGACGGTGAGGATCTCGGTGCTGCCTGGCACGACCTCGAGGAAGCCGGTTGAACCGTCCGAGTGCGGGTGGATGATCACCTCATCGTCGGGCTTCGCGGCGCACCAGCCATCGGCGAGGGCGCGGGCGGCGATGTCCGGGGTGAGCAGGCGGCCGAAGTGGTGAGGGGCTAGGAGTACGCGCACCCCTTCAGTCTGCCACGCGTTGACCAGGTGCCCGACCCGGTCCCTGCGCGCCGTCAAGAGCGGATAAGCTGGTGGCTGTGTTTGGTCGTAAGAAGCAGGATGTTCCCGCCCCCACCCCTGAGCCGGAACCCGAGCCGCAAGGCAAGGGCCGCCCTACCCCGACCCGGAAAGAGGCCCAGGCGCGCAACCGTAGGCCCATCATTTCCACCGACCCGAAGGTCGATCGCAAGGCTGCCAAGGCCGCGGTCCGGGAAGAACGGGCGAAGATGAACCAGGCCCTGATGACGGGCGATGAGCGACACCTGCCTCCGGCGCACAAGGGCCCGGTCAAGCGTTACATCCGCGATTCGATCGACGCGCGGCGAATGCTTGGAGAGTACTTCTTCCCCCTCACGATCGTCATCATCGTCGCGCTGTTCATGGTGAACAACCTCGCCCCCGAACTCGCGATGCTCGTGATCCTCACGCTGTACGTCGTAGTTCTCATCGCGCTCGCGCATTCCATCTGGGTCTCGTTCAAGATCAAGAAGGAACTCACGGCGAAGTTCGGGCCCGTCCGCGGCACCCACATGTACGCTGTTGCCCGTTCGATGCAGATGCGCCGGATGCGCCTGCCCAAGCCGCAGGTGAAGCGCGGCGAATTCCCTTCCTGACGCCCTGCTGAGCCCGTTCGAGTCACGCTCCGCCGGGCGGCGTCAGAACATCGCGCGGGCGGTACGAGCCGGCCATGTCGGACCGCCGTAGATGAACCCCGTGTACGCCTGGGCGAGGCTCGCCCCGGCCTCGAGGTAGGCCCGCAGGTCTAGGTCGGTGCTGATTCCGCCGACGCCGATGATCACCTTGTCCGCCCCGAGGGCGGCACGCAGCTGCGCGACGACGGCGAGGCCCCGCTCGTGCAGGATCGGTCCGCTCACGCCGCCAGGGCCGAAGTCGTGCCCGATCGTGGTGTTCACCGCGACCACCCCGGCGAGATCTTCTTCTGTTACGAGGCGGGCCACGTGGTCGATATCCTCGTCGGCGAGGTCGGGGGCGATCTTCACGAGTACCGGAACATGGCGGGCCGCCGCGTAGTTCGCGGTCTCCTGCACTGCGCGCACGATCGGGCGGAGCGAGGAGACCGCCTGCAGGTCCCGCAACCCGGGTGTGTTCGGCGAGGACACGTTGACGACGAGGTAGTCCGCGAATGGGGCGAGGCGCTTGGCCGAGTATTCGTAATCCGCGACCGCCTCCGCCGCGGGCGTGATTCTCGACTTGCCGATGTTCACGCCGAGGACCACCCGCTTCCCTGCGGCGCTGCGGCGTAGTTTCGCCAGGCGGGGCGCCACCTGGTCCGCTCCGTCGTTGTTGAAGCCCATGCGGTTGAGCAGCGCGAGACTGTCGCGGAGACGGAACAGTCGCGGTCTGTCGTTGCCCGGCTGCGCGTGCGCCGTGATCGTTCCCACCTCGATGTGGCCGAAGCCCAGCGCAGACAGCGCACGCACACCCACGCCGTTCTTGTCGAAGCCCGCCGCGAGTCCGACGCGGTTGGGAAACGGGAGACCGAGGACCACGACCGGTCGGATCGTGCCCGCCGCGCAGACCCGTCGCAGCAGCCGCCCGAGCAGCGGGATCGAGTCGAGGAGGCGCAGGGCGAAGAAGGAGAGGTGATGGGCGCGCTCGGCGTCCATCGGTGCGAAGAGAATTCTGAAGATCAATGAGTACACGTTCCCAGAATAGGTCAGACATCCCTGTCGCTTCCGCATCCTGAGCGGTTTGGCATTAGGATCGAATCAACGTTCAAAGACGACTGAAAGGGAACTCATGGCTGGTGCATCCACCCCAAGCAGCTATTCCGCCACCTCTCCGGTGAAGGCCACCGCCTCCGTGCTGGTGTTGGGAGCAGCGGATTCGACTGTGCTCGGACTCGAGGGGGCGAAGGCAGCGCAGAAGGCACTCGACGACGCGGCACGAGCCATCGGCTTCACCGGTTCGGCCGGAACCACCGCCCGCGTTCCCGCCCCGAAGGGAGTCTCCGCCGAATCGGTCATGCTTGTGGGTCTCGGAGACTTCGATGCCTCCTCCGAGGATGCCGCCGGCAATCACGAGGCCCTGCGCCGAGGCGCCGGCTCCGCTCTGCGTGCCCTCGACGGCGCCGACTCGGTCGCCCTCGCGCTTCCGGCCGCGACGCCTGCCGAGGTCGAGGCGGTCACCGTGGGCGCGGGTCTCGGTGCCTACCGCTTCCTCGAATACCGCAGCGAGGGCAAGACTCCGGGCGACATCACCGTCCTCGGCCCCAAGGGCAAGTCCTTCACCGCCGCTCACGATTCCGGCGCCGTCATCGCCGCCGCGACGAACCGAGCGCGCGATCTGGTCAACACTCCCCCGCTCGACCTCTATCCGGAGTCCTACGCCGAGCTCGTGAGGTCCCAGGCCAAGGACCGGAAGCTCCGGGTCACCGTCCTCGGTGAGAAGGAGCTCAAGGCGGGAGGCTACGGCGGCATCATCGGCGTCGGACAGGGATCGACCCGCGGGCCGCGACTCGTCAAGGTCGAATATGCGCCGAGGGGAGCCAAGCGCCACCTGGGATTCGTCGGCAAGGGCATCACCTTCGACTCCGGAGGCATCTCCCTCAAGCCGGCCAAGAGCATGGAGGATATGAAGTCCGACATGGCCGGCTCCGCCGCAGTCGTCCAGGCTCTCTTCGGCATCGCCGACCTCGGCCTGCCGGTACGCGTCACCGCCTGGCTGCCTCTGGCGGAGAACATGCCCGGTTCCTCGGCACAGCGTCCCAGCGATGTCCTGACGATGCGCAGCGGCAAGAGGGTCGAGGTGACGAACACCGACGCCGAGGGACGCCTGGTGCTCGCCGACGCCCTCGCCGACGCGGACGCCGAGAAGCCCGACCTGCACATCGACGTGGCCACGCTGACCGGAGCCCAGATCGTCGCCCTCGGCGAACGCACC
>CAMXUZ010000239.1 GCA_947251855.1 uncultured Ruaniaceae bacterium | reverse complement strand
GCTGAGAGCGGCCCACGTCATCTACGTCAGTGGCCCCAGCCCGGTCACCTTCGTCACCGGCTCGCCGGCCTCCGCGCTCGCGGAGATATCCACCTCCAGCTGCATCCGCCAGTCGTTGTCCCCTTCCGGATCCGAAAGGATCTGGGTGACCTGCCACGTTCGGTCCGATTTTGAGATCGTCGTCATCTGCGCCCCGCGGGCCTCGTTCCCCGTGCCCAGGTCCGTGTATTCCTGCCAGTACGGCTCGGCGGCCGTCGCCCACTGCGCGGCCGACCATGCTCCCTCCTGCCCGGAATCCATCGCGGCGAGCGCGGCGTAATCCTCCCGGTCGAGCAGGTCGAGGCGCCGGTAGACGGCGTTACGCACCATGATCGTGAACGCCCGCTCGTTCGCGGTGATCGGCCGATCCCGCTCGAGCACCGGATCGGCCCCTTCCGCCGCGCTCGCGGCGACCCGGGCGGCTTCTTCCGGATCCCCTGCCGCGAGTGCTTCCCACTCGGCGAGGAGGGAGGAATCCACCGAGCGGACCGTTTCGGTGAGCCAGGTGGAGATGTCGGTGAGTTCCTCGGTGAACATCTCTTCGGGAACGACCTGCCGCAGCGCCTTCGTGGCATCGTTGAGGTACCGCAGCACCACGCCCTCGGACCGGGACAGGCCGTAGTGGGAGATGAGCTCGGCGAAGGTCATCGCTTTTTCCACCATGTCCCGCACCACGGACTTAGGTTTGAGCTCGTGGTCGTTCACCCACGGGTGCGCGCTCGCGTACTCCGCCAGCGCGGCTTCGAGCAGTTCCGCGAGCGGGCGGGGATAGGTGATCTCCTCCAGCGCGTTCATCCGATCGGTGTAATCGAGGCCGTCGGCCTTCATCTCTGCGATCGCCTCGCCCTTGGCTTCACGTTCCTGGGCGACGAGCAGCGGCCGAGGGTTCTCCAAGGTCGCCTCGATCACGGAGACGACGTCGAGCGCGTAATCTTCCGAATCCGGTTCGAGCAGCTCCAGCGCGGCGAGGGCGAACGGCGATAGGGGAGCATTGAGGGCGAAGTCGGAGGGCAGGTCGTGAACGAGGCGAACCTTGCGGCCCATCGAATCGGGGGTCGTCAGGTGCTCGATCACCCCGGCGGCGCGCAGCGAGCGGAAGATGCGGATCGCATCGCGAAGATGGGGATTCCACGGCACCGGTTCCTCGTGATTATCGGTGATGAGTTCGTACATCACCTCCACCGGGTCCTCCCAGCGGGCGAGCACGTTGAGCACGAGGGCGTGCGAGATGCGGAACTGTGAACTCAGCGGCTCGGGTTCCCCGTCCCGGAGACGCTCGAAGGTCTTCTCCGTCCAATTGACCACCCCGGTGGGGGCCTTCTTGCGGGTGATCTTCTTGCGTTTGCGTTCATCGTCACCCGCCTTCGCGAGCGCTTTGGCGTTCTCGATGACGTGCTCGGGGGCGAGAACGAGCACGTCGCCCTGGGTGTCGTACCCGGCGCGGCCCGCCCGCCCGGCGATCTGGTGGAACTCCCGGTTATTCAAGTGCCGGGACCGCACCCCATCGAACTTCGTGAGCCCGGTGAACACCACCGTGCGGATCGGCACGTTGATCCCCACCCCGAGCGTATCGGTGCCGCAGATGACCTTGAGCAGGCCCGCCTGCGTGAGCCGCTCCACCAGGCGCCGGTAGCGGGGGAGCATCCCCGCGTGGTGCACCCCGATCCCATGGCGCAGGAGGCGTGAGAGGGTCTGGCCGAACCCGCGGGAGAACGAGAAGTCGCCGATCTCGGCTGCGATCGCATCCCGCTCGGCGCGGGTGGCGAGCGCCATCGAGGTGAGGGCCTGGGCCTGCGCGACCGCGGCGGCTTGGGTGAAGTGCACCACGTACACCGGGGCGCGGTGGGTCTCCACGAGTTCCTTCAGCACCTCTTGTAACGGCTGGATCACGTAGAAGAACGACAGCGGCACGGGGCGCTCCGCCGAGTCGATCACGGCTACGGAAGCCCCCGTACGCCGTCGGAGATCCTCGACGAACTTCGTCACATCACCCAATGTCGCCGAGAGGAGAACGAACCGTGAATTCGGCATCTGCAGCAGCGGCACCTGCCACGCCCACCCTCGCTGGGGGTCGGCGTAGAAGTGGAATTCGTCCATGATCACCCAGTGGTAGGGGGTTTCCTCCCCCTCCCGCAGCGCCTGGTTCGCGAGCACCTCCGCGGTGCAGCAGATGATCGGGGCACCGGGATTGATCGCGGAATCACCCGTGAGCATCCCCACGTTCTCCGCGCCGAAGATCTCCACGAGATCGAAGAACTTCTCGCTCACCAGCGCCTTCAGCGGGGCGGTGTACACCGACCGTTGGCCCCGGGCGAGCGCGACGGCGTGGGCGGCGACGGCGATCAACGACTTTCCCGAACCCGTGGGGGTGGAGGCGATGACGTGGGAATCGGTGACGATCTCCCACAGCGCCTCCTCCTGGTGCGGGTACAGCTCGAAGCCGCGGCTCTCGGTCCACGTGGTGAACGAGTCGATGAGGTCTTCTTCAGACGGGTGGGAATTCGGGGCAGGTAAAGCAGTCATCGCCCTTCAGTCTGCCCTACTTCCGGGGTCGTTAGACGATCTGTACCGGATGCCCGTAGGCGCCGAGCCTCTTATCCGCCGCGATGAAGGGGACCCCCTCAACACGCGCCTGGGCAATGAGGATCCGATCAACAGAAGCGGAATGTACTTCTGGGAGGTGAGCAACCTCAGCTTTATGAGTACCCACGATCGGGACCTCGAGGTAATCCGTATCGCTCAAGCGTTCTGGCGCGGCACCGGCCCGAGGAAGAAGTTGGGGGTCCACGCGCACGTTAGTCGCCGAGCATACGAAACTCACCTCAGATCCCGAACAGCATTTCGCGGGGGAGAGTTAGTGAGGCACGGCCCCAGTTCGCAGGGACTACCGACGAGTGTCGCGGCTCCTTCAGGTGCGATTACCTTGCTGCTAACATGGTGTTCCACTCCGGACTAAAGGTGGTCTCAATTGGGTAGCGAAGCTCGAAACATTGATATCAATGCGGATGCGGGAGAGAGCTTCGGGCAGTGGACGCTAGGGGCCGATGAAGAGCTGGCACCGGTGATCACCTCGATCAACGTCGCCTGCGGGTGGCACGCCGGCGATCCGGCGACGATGGCGAGGTCCGTCGCTCTCGCCCGCGCACACGACCTCGCGCTCGGGTCCCATCCCGGGTTCCCGGATCTCATGGGGTTCGGACGGCGCGCCATGGCCCTCTCGCCGACAGAGGCCGCGCAAGCGGTCCTGTACCAGACCGGGGCCCTGCGGGCCTTCGCGGAGCACGAGGGGGTGCCGCTGCGGCACGTCAAACCGCACGGGAGCCTGTACGGGCTGATCCTCAAAGACGACGCGGTCGCTGATGCGGTTGCCGACGCCGTGGGGGAATACGACCCGGCGTTGACGATCGTGCTGGAGGCAGGGGAATGCGCGGGGCGGCAGCGCGATCGCGGCCACCGGGTCGCCGCGGAAGCCTTCGCCGATCTGGAATATTCCGACGACGGGCACATCATCATCGACCCCGAGAACCAGCGCCGGGAAGCGGCCTGGTGCGCCGACCAGGCAGAGCGCATCCTCAGCGGAACGATTCGTTCCGTGAACGGGGTCGAGGTACCCATGCACGCTGACACCATCTGCCTGCACTCCGACCGGCCCGGCGCGGAGGACAACGCCCGCGCGGTCGTCTCCCGCGTCCGCGACCTGGGTTGGACCATACGCCCTCTGCACGCCCACGAATAGGAGACTCGATGAGCACAACAATGCAGTTGCCTCCCGCGCGATATGAGTTCGGTGGCGATGAGTTCATCTTCGTCGAGATCGACGAAGAGATGAGCATGGAAGCGAATATCAAAGCGACCCTCATCACCCAGGCGCTGGGGGAGCGGGACCTTCCTGGGATCGTCGATATCTGCCCATCGAACGCGTCATACCTCATCCGATACGATCCCGACGTACTCCCGCCCAGGGAGCTCATGTCGCTGGTCAAGGAGCTCGACGGGAGGTACCAGGAGATCCCCGAGGGGTTCACCCTGGAGACCCGGATCGTTGACATCCCGATCCTGTACAACGACCCGTGGACCCACGAGGCGATGATGCGTTTCCGTGCCCATCACCAAGACCCGGAGAGCACCGACCTCGAGTACGGGGCGCGGACCAACGGGTTCGAGAGCGTGCAGGCATTCATCGACCACCTGGCGGGCAATCCGTGGCTCGTGACGATGCTCGGTTTCGTTCCCGGGCTCCCCTTCTGCTACCAACTCGAGCCGCGCGAGCGCCAGGTCGAGGTGCCGAAGTACGTCTGGCCGCGCACCTTCACCCCCGAGCGGGCCTTCGGCATCGGCGGGGCATTCTCGGTCGTCTACCCCGTGCAGGGAGCGGGCGGTTACCAACTGTATGGGATCTCGGCGACGCCGGTACTCAACGTCGCCCAGGACCACCCCGACTTCGACCATTCGATAGTCTTCCCGCGCGCGGGTGACATCCTTCGCTACCGGTCCGTCGACCGGAGCGAGTTCGATGAAACCCGCGCCAAGGTCGAGGACGGAAGTTTCCGATACCTCCAACGCGACGTGGAGTTCTCCCCGGCGGCATTCCTGCGGGATCCGCAGGCCGTCAACACTCACCTATTGGAGGTGCTATACCGATGAGCGCGCAGGTGAAAGTGATCTCGGGCGGATTGTCGACGACGGTTCAAGACTTGGGGCGCCCCGGCCAGTATTCGATCGGGATGCCGCCCTCGGGGGCGATGGATCAGTTCTCCTTTCGGGTCGCCAACCTCCTCGTGGGTAACGCGGAGGACGAGGCAGCCCTGGAGGCGACGTACATCGGCCCCTCCTTGGAATTCACCGACGATCGGACGATCGCTGTCACGGGCGGTGACGCCGGGGCGACCCTCAACGGTGACCCCCTCGAGATGTGGGCGAGCACCGAGGTACGGGCCGGCGACCTCCTCGCATTCGGGATGATCAGCAGCGGCGCCCGACCGTACATCGCGATCAGTGGGGGAGTTGACGTTCCCCTCTACCTCGGCTCACGCTCGACGTACACCCTCATCGGTCTGGGCGGGCACGAGGGGCGCGCCGTTGCTGACGGCGATGTTCTCCCACTCGCAGACGGTCAGCCTTCCAGGAGCGGCGCCACCCTCCCCGAGCACCTGATCCCCGAGTTCAGCGCCGATATCACTGCGCGCGCCGTGATCGGCTTGTGCTCCTATCGACTGGCGGATTCCGGGCTCGCATCCTTCTTAGAAACCCCGTGGAAGGTGACCAAGGACGCCGACCGGGTCGGCTACCGGCTCCGGGGCGGCACGCTCGACTTCGTCGAGCGGGAGCAGCCCTTCGGCGCGGGAAGCGACCCGGCGAACGTCGTGGACCTCGGCTACCCGCTGGGATCAGTGCAGATCCCCGGCGGGAACGAACCCATCGTGCTGCTCGGGGACGCCGTCACCGGTGGCGGATACACAACCATCGCCACCGTGATCTCCGTCGACCGCGACCTGTTCGGGCAGGCGAAGACGGGGGACACGGTGCGGTTCCGATCCGTAGGGATCGACGAAGCGCTCGCCGCCCGCGATCACCGCAATACGACGTTGAACGAGATCCGGCAGCTTCTCGATCGCTAGCGGGCGTAGGGAACCCACGCCGCGGAAAGAATTGTAGAAAGGACGCGTTATGGCCACGATCAACACGCCACTTCCAGGAGTCTTCTATCGTCGCCCAGCACCCGATGAGCCCGAATACGTGGTGGACGGCGATGAGGTCGAGGAGGGGCAGGTCATCGGCCTCATCGAGGTGATGAAGACCTACACGGAACTGAAGTCGACGGCAGCGGGCACCATCGCAGAGTTCCTCGTAGAGGATGAGGCTGAAGTGAGCGCGGGCCAAGAGATCGCCACGCTCCGATGAGTGAGATCCACGGTTCGCCCGCCCGGGTTCTTATCGCAAACCGCGGCGAAATCGCTCTTCGAATAATCCGAGCTGCTCATTCGATCGGGTGGGAAGCCGTCGCGGTGTTTTCTGACGTCGACGAAGACGCCCGCTGGGTCGAATTGGCGGACGACGCTGTGCACATTGGTGCCTCACCCGCGACGAAGTCCTATCTCAACATCGACGCGATCATTTCGGCGGCGAAGAGTAGCGGCTGCACCTACGTGCATCCGGGCTACGGCTTTCTCGCGGAACGACCCGAGTTCTCCCGCCGGGTCGCCGAATCGGGATTGACGTTTGTGGGGCCGGCAGCGAACGTCATCGAGGAGATGGGCGATAAGGCGCTCGCGCGCCGCACCGCAGAACGGGCCGGCGTGCCCATCGTTCCGGGCACTGAGGTGCTCAGCGGCGTCGAAGCGGCCGCAGCGGCGGCCGAAGACCTCGGCTACCCCGTCCTGGTGAAAGCATCAGCCGGCGGGGGAGGGAAGGGGATCCGCGTCGTCGCAGACGCCGATGAACTTCGCGAGGTGATTCCCGCGGCGCAGGCGGAGGCGCGATCGGCATTCGGCGACCCGGCGATCTACCTGGAGAAGGCGGTCCTTGATGCGCGACACATCGAGGTTCAGATCCTCGGTGACACGCACGGGAACGTCATCCACGTGTTCGAGCGGGACTGTTCTGTGCAGCGGCGCCGGCAAAAACTCATCGAAGAAGCACCGGCGCCGGGTCTGGCACCGCACCTGCGCGAAGCGATCACATCGGCTGCGGTTCGGCTCGTCGCCGAGATCGGCTACGAGGGGGCAGGAACGGTGGAATTCATCGTCGACGGTGAGGAGTTCTACTTCATCGAGATGAACACGCGGATCCAGGTGGAACACCCCATCACGGAGGAAATTTCCGGCATCGACCTCGTGGCAGAGCAACTGCACATCGCTGCGGGCAGGCAACTCTCGGTCGCCCAAGAGGACATCACGATCCAGGGGGCGGCGATCCAATTCCGCATCAACGCCGAGAATCCCCAGCAAGACTTCTTCCCCTCGCCGGGCACGCTAACCGCGTTCGACCCACCCGGAGGGCCCGGGGTGCGTGTAGATGCGGGGGTCGTTGCCGGCGGAGAGGTGCCGCCCTATTACGATTCCCTCGTCGCGAAGATCATCGTGCACGGGAGGGACCGGGAGGCGGCGCTCGCGCGAGGGGCACAAGCGCTCAGCGAGCTCCATATCGATGGAATCCTCACCACCCGAGACCTGCATCTGGAACTATTGCGGGCAGCCGACCTGCGGAACGGGCCAGTGACGACGAACTGGTTGGAGAACACGTGGCTACCGAAGTCATTTCCGGATTCGATGTAGACAGGCGATCGCATCGACGTTCTCTACGCCGCGGCAGAACGCGCGCCAGGGACGGGCGGCGAAGTGAAACTTTTAGGTGAGACATTCCACCCTTTGAGATAGAGTCCTCGTCAAGAACGTCGATGAGGAGCCAATGATGGTGGAGACAGTTCAGCAGACGATGGGTACATCGATGTCGCGGAAGGAAGACTTCGCTCTTCTCACCGGGCGCACAAGATGGACCGACAATATCCGATTGCCGGGCACGCTGCACGTGGCAGTTCTCAGAAGCCCCGTCGCCCACGCGAGGATCGTATCCATCGACGCGGGGGCCGCGCGGGAGCTGCCCGGGGTCGCCGCGGTCTTCACAGGAGCCGATCTGCAGAACGAGTGGTCCTCCATTCCCACCGCCTGGCCCGTCACGGAAGACATCAAACTGCCCGATCACCTGCCCATGGCGGTCGATGTCGCGCGCTTCGCCGGGGAAGCGGTGGCGGTGGCCGTCGCGAGGGACCGAGCGACGGCCCGAGACGCGCTCGATCTGGTGGAGGTGGAGTATGAACGGCGCGAGGTCCTCATCGACGTCGAAGAATCGTTGGAAAGCACCACCTTCGTCCACGCCGAGCTCGGCACCAATGAGTGTTACACGTGGGAATTGGAGAACGGTGATATCGACGCGGCATTCGCGAACGCCGAGGTGACGATCAAAGAACGGCTAGTCCAGCAGCGTCTGCAACCGACCCCGCTCGAACCCCGAGCAGTGCTCGCCGCCCCGGAGCCGGCCAAGGACGGCTTCACCCTGTACTCCTCGACCCAGATTCCGCACATCCTTCGCAGCGTCATCGCGGGGGTGTGCGGAGTTGCCGAACACAAACTCCGCGTCGTCGCGCCCGACGTCGGCGGCGGGTTCGGCGGAAAGCTCAACGTCTATCCCGAGGAGTGCATCGCGTTAGTGCTCGCCCGTAAGCTCGCCCGCCCGATCACATGGGTGGCCGACCGATCCGAGGACAGCCAAACGATGACGCACGGCCGTGGTCAGGTGCAGTATGTGGAACTCGCCGCGACCAAGGCGGGGAAGCTGCTCGGAATGAGGGTGCGGCTATTCGCTGACATGGGCGCCTACCTGCAGCTGCTCACCCCGGGGATCCCGCTCCTCAGCGCGTTCATCTTCCCCGGCGTGTACACCTTCGAGGCGTTCGCTATTCAGAGCATCGGCGTTTTCACGAACAAGACTCCCACCGATTCCTACCGCGGAGCGGGGCGCACCGAGGGTATCTACGGCGTCGAACGGGCGATGGATGCCTTAGCCCGGAAACTCGAGATGGACCCCGCCGAGTTGCGCCGGATCAACTACCACCCGCCATTCGATAGCGGCGCCCCAACTCCCTCGGGACTAGAGATGGATTCGGGTAACTACGAGCAGGCCCTCGATCGGGTCCTGGAACTCGCCGACTACCGCGGCTGGCGGGAGGAGCAGCAACGCCGCAGGGACCGCCGCGACCCCGTCCAGATCGGCATCGGATTGTGCAGCTACACCGAGAACGGCGGACTCTCGCCATCCCGGATGACCGCTGCGTTGCGCCTGGGCGCGCCGGGGTGGGAGATGGCGAGCGTCCGGATGCTGTCGAGCGGTGTCGTCCAGGTCGTCACGGGAACCTCCCCGCACGGTCAGGGCCACGTGACGACGTGGTCGCAGATCGTCGCGGACACGCTCGGCGTGTCGTTCGACGACGTCGAGGTGGTCCACGGTGACACCGAGGCGGCGCCGTACGGGTTGGATACCTATGGTTCACGGTCGGTGGCCGTGGGCGGGACCGCCGTGCACCTGGCTTCCGAGAAAGTGTTGAGGAAGGCGAAGGTCCTCGCCGCGCACATCCTGGAAGCAGCCGAGGAGGATATCGAGTTCGAATCCGGAAGGTTCTCGGTCAAGGGGATCCCGGGCAGCACGGTGACGATCCAGGAGGTCGCCGGGAGCGCATATCTCGCAGCCGACCTGCCCGCGGGGATGGAACCGGGCCTGTCGGAGGAACAGTTCTTCGACCCGCCGAACTTCACGTACCCCTTCGGGACCCACGTGTGCGTTGTCGAGGTGGACACCGAGACGGGTCAGGTGAGAATCGCGGAGTACTACGGGATCGATGACTGCGGAGTGATCATCAATCCGGCGCTCGTTGACGGGCAGATGCACGGGGGGATCGCGCAGGGGATCGGGCAGGCGCTATACGAGGAGGCCGCCTACGACGACGAGGGAACGTTACTCTCGGCGGCCATGAGCGAGTACCTGGTGCCCGGCGCTCGCGAGATCCCGCGGCTGACCCTCGACCACACGGTGACCCCCTCACCGGTGAATTCCCTCGGTGCCAAGGGGGCGGGGGAGTCCGGCTCCATCGCCTCCACGCCGGCGGTGATGAACGCCGTCGTCGATGCGCTCGCGCCGTTCGGGGTTGACGCATTGGACATGCCCGCCACCCCGCACCGGGTGTGGGCAGCGATCCAGCACGCGGAGTCTCGAACCGAGCGGTAGGCGCGGGCGATGGGAGGAGAGCTCAGGGCCAGAGGCCGACAGCGGATCGAAACTGCTCGACGACGCTCGTAACAATCCCACCCGGTGAAAGCGCTTCGGTGAGTTCCGAGGTCGCCGGTTCCTCCTCGCCCTCGGCCCAGGGAACTAGCGCCGCGAGCTCCGGGGCGCGTGCCGGTTCGATGCCCGCCCACAGGCGCACAGCGTCCCGGCGGTCGGTGGTCCACGTGTGGTTCAGCACGCTCATCGCTCCCGCCGCCGCGAACAGCGTTTTCCGGGCAACGCTACGCGCGGTGGGCGAGCCGGAGCGCCACCGCGCGAGCCTGATGCCGATGTCGCCGTTGAATCCGCGCGCAGCGCGAGCATCGCCGAGGAAAGCGCCCGAGGGCCGCAGAACGTTCCCGCCCGCGAGCGGCAGGCAATAGTGCCGGAGGAAGACGCGGTTCCCGTAGGCCTCGTCGTCGCCGCTGAGGAAATCGCCGCTCGTGCCCTCGCCGATGTCCACGCCGCGGCACACGTGAGAGAACCGCGCGGTGAGCTCGACACTTGTGCGCTGGCACCAGCCCGGGGGAACGTTGATGGCGAGGAGATCCACATCAGAGATTCCTGGCTGCGCCGTTCCGTTCGCGACGGAACCGTACAGGTGCAACTCCGCCGCCCCGCCCGATACCGCTTGCAGCGCCCGCGTCGCCGCGCTCAGGACCGGTGCGAACTCCGGCGGCACCCGGCGCCGACCTGCGCCCGTGCGGATCGTTCCGTCCGGGTTCAGCCCCTCGCGTGGATCCTTCATCCCGCCAGCCTCCCACAGGACCTAAGCCGGGGTTGCTCCCGTTGCGTGGACCGTCTCCGCCGGGTTTCGCCGAGGCAGGAGGAATCCGAAGCCGAGCGCGATGAAAAACATCAGGACCCCGTACACCGCGGCGGGCAGCGACATCTCCATGTTGCCGATCACCGTTTGGGCGAGCACGATCGCAAGCGTCGCGTTGTGGATCCCGATCTCGAACGAGCAGGCCCGAGATTGGGCGTCTTTGACCCCGAAGAGTCTCGGTACGAAGTAACCGACGAGCAGGCTCATTATGCAGAACAGCACGGTGATCGTGGCAAGGGAAGAGATGTGCGCGCGCAACAGTTCGAAGTTGGCGGCCACGGCCCCCGCGATCACGACCGCGAGGATGACCACGGAGCCGATCCGCACCGGTCTATCCATCGCGTCGGCGAATCCCGGTCTGACGCGGCGGAGGATCATCCCGATCGCTACCGGGCCCAGCACGATGGCGAATACCTCCAGCGCCTTGGCAACCTGCAACCCGAGCCCGGGCTGATCGGGAGCGAAATAGCCGATCGCCAGATTCGTGATGACCGGTAGCGTGACCACGGCAAGCACCGAGTTGACGGCGGTGAGGCTGATGTTCAACGCGACGTCACCCCGAAACAGATGACTGTAGAGATTCGCCGTCGTGCCACCAGGAGAGGCGGCGAGAAGCATCATCCCGATCGCGAGGATCGGCGGCAGCTTGAAGGCGAGCACCAACGTGAAACAGAGCGCAGGCAGCACGATGAGCTGGCACACGAGCGCAATCACCACCGCCTTGGGGTGCTTCACCACGCGAGCGAAGTCCGCGGGGGTTAAGGTGAGCCCGAGGCCGAGCATGATGATGCCGAGCGCGAGGGGCAATCCGATGGTGGTCAACGCTGATCCCATACGACTACATGATGGCCCAGTTCGCGGCGGAAAGCGGGCGAATGAGGGTTACGATGTGCACCAACACATGGCGAACTCCACGAGGCGAGGATGAGTAGAGTAGCGGGGATAGTGTTGGCCGCCGGCGCGGGGCGCAGGATGGGTCAGCCGAAGGCGTTGCTGACCCAGCCCGACGGCCGAAGTTTCGTGGAAGCCGCGTGCGAGGCACTCCTCGATGCCGGGTGCGACCCCGTCCTCGCCGTGCTCGGCGCACAAGCCGATGCAGCTACGCAAACGCTGCGGCTGGCTGGCCTGTCCGCCCCGGCCGGTTCCGTACAGCGCGGTGAGGGGCCGGTGGATATCGCCATCAATCCGGATTGGGCGGCGGGGATGTCCACGTCGCTCCGAGTCGGCTTGGAGCGGCTCTACGATCCCGCCGGTGATTGCGTCGACGTCGAGGCCACGGTCATCCATCTCGTTGACCTTCCCGACGTCGATACCAGAGTCGTTAAGAGACTCTTACATGAGGGGTGCGACCCGTCGGATAGTCGTGGCCGGGCACTTGCTCGGGTCGGTTACCAGGGTGTTCCCGGGCACCCGGTGTTGCTCGGCCGCGAACACTGGGTGGGCGTGCTTGAGTCGCTCGAAGGTGACGCCGGTGCTCGGAGCTACCTTCGCCTGCACGCCCCGAGGCTGGTGGAGGTCAGCGATCTGGCCACCGGGCACGACGTCGATACTCCCGAAGAACGCTTGAAATTTGAGGCGGAGTGACGCTAATTCAGCGTGCGCTGGTTGTAAACGATGAGCACGGTTGCGTCGCTTTTCACTCGTTGCCGGAGAGGACCCCGTGTTCATGACATGGACCGTATTCTCCACCCTCTTGTGTTGAAGAGCGACTCACTGATAGCGTTTCGTTGCGAGGAAGACAAATTCCACGAAGCGATATTTGGTCGTGTCTCGTGAGGCTCAAGGA